>CAMASU010000045.1 GCA_945861105.1 Synechococcus sp. UW140 | reverse complement strand
GCCTCGAGCGACGATTCCAGGTGGGCCTTCTGGCCGTAACGCCAGCGGGTCACATCGTTGAGCAGCTTCACCTGCTCCTTGGTGGCGCTCGCCTCCCGCAGCTCCTTCCGGTCGGCCGGGGCCGTGAGCCGTCGGGCCGGGGGCAGCTCCGACGACTTCAGGGCCAGGCCGCCGAGGATGATCGGGATGCCGTAGAAGATCGTCGGCAGGCTGAGGTTGGGGTGGTCGGTGACGTAGGCCACGGACCCCACCACCGTGAGCACGAAGCCGGCGATGGTCAGCAGGGAGCCGGGGGACAGGAACGCTTGCATGGCGCCATCTTCGGACACCGGCTGCAGGCGTCAGGATGGCGGGGTCCAGTGTCGCCCCCGCCTCCATGAGCGAGACCCCTCCGACCTCCGCCGATCGGCTGGTGCAGGAGCTCCAGGATGACCGGCGCTGGCTGCTGCGCCAGCTCGATGCCGGCCACTGGCCGGAGCTGCGGCTTGACCTCGCCTCCCTGGAGCGGGAACTGGGTCATCTGCTGGAGCGGGCGAACGAGCGGCTGAGCGGCGGCTGATTCCGCCGGTTCCAGCGCTTCGGCGTCAGAACGGAATCTCGTCGTCGGGCAGATCCACCAGGGGGGCGGCATTCCAGGTGGGGGCTGGCTCGACGGCCGCCTTGCGCGGGGCCGCCTTTGCCGGGGCGGCTGTCCTGGGAGCCGCAGTGGCGGCGGCGGGCGCCATCGGCGCCGCGGCGGGCGCAGAGCCATCGAGGGGATGGAGCCGCGCCAAGGTGAATTCCAGCTTCTTCTCCCGCGTGCCACCCGGCCGGGTGATGCTGTTCATGCGCAGGCGGCCCTCCACCACCAGCCGCTGCCCCACCTGCACCCGGTTCTGCAGATCCTGGGCCAGGTTGCCGAAGCCCACCACCCGCAGCTGGCTCGGGGGATCCTCCGGTCGCAGACCCTCGAAACGCACGGTCATCTCGGCGATGGGCAGCTGGTTGTCGGGGGCGTAGCGCACCTTGGGCTCATCCAGCACCTCGACCTCGAGCAGACAGTGGTTCACGCAACGCCTCCAGGGGGCCCACATCCTGCAGCATGGCGACGGTCTGCCGCCGCTGTGATGGACGATCGCCAGCGGCGCCTCTGGCTGGTGGCCGGCACCGGCGATGGCCCCCCGCTGGCCCGCCAGCTGCTGGCCCGTGGCTGGTGGCTGCGGGTGAGTGTGGTGGGTGCGGCGGCGGTGGCGGCCTATCCCCGCCATCCGCGGCTCGAATTCCGCGTCGGTGCCCTCGGTGAAGGCGACGTGCTGGCGGCCCGGCTGGCGGCCTGGCCCTGCCGCTGGCTGATCGATGCCAGCCATCCGTTCGCCGTGCGCATCAGCCAGGCCCTGGATCGGGTCTGTGCCGGGCTGGGGCAACCGTTGCTGCGGCTGCAGCGGCCGCTGCTGCCCGCGGGGCCCGCCCGGGTGATTGCCGATCTGCAGCACCTGACCCCCCTGCTCACGGCGCAGGATGACCTGTTGCTGGCCATCGGTCAGCGGCACCTGGCCGAGGCCCTCGGCCACAGCGTCGCCGGCCGCCATGCCACCCGTCTGCTGCCCACACCGACCAGCCTCGCCACGGCCCTGGCCCTTGGTGTCGCCGCCGATCGCATCGCCCTGCTCCGTCCGGGGGGCGATGGTTCCCTGGAGCGAGCCCTCTGCCGACGCTGGCAGACCACCACCATCCTGTGCCGCCAGTCCGGCAGCCCCGCTGAGGCCACCTGGCACCGGGTCAGCCGTGATCTGGGCCTGCGGCTGGTGCTGCTGGCCCGGCCGGAGAGCGTTGGCAGCCCATGGACCCTGGACCTGGGCAGGCTGCTGGATCAGGTTGGGGAGGCACCGCCTTCAGGGGCATGACGACGGCCGTTTTGGTTCTCACCACCGAAGCCGATGCCCCCAGGGCCGAAGGCCTGGCCCGGCAGTTGCTGCAGGAGGGGTTGGCCGGTTGCATCAGCCTGCGGCCGGTGCTGTCGCTCTATCCATGGCAGGGGGAGCTGCAGCGCAGTGAGGAGGTGCAGCTGCTGATCAAGACCCTGCCCGACAGGCTGGGGCCGCTGCGGCAGCGGCTGCAGCAGCTGCACAGCTATGACCTGCCCCAGTGGCTCCAGTGGGAGGCGGAGGCCTCGCCAGCCTTCGCGGCCTGGCTGGATCAGGCCGCCCGGGTCACGGGCGAGAACTGACGCAGCACCAGTTCGCGCAGATCCATGGCCGAGCGGGGGCCCATCTGGGTCACCACCTGACCGGCGCAGAGGGAGCCGATGGCCCCGCAGCGTTCGGCCGGCAGCCCCTGGGTGTAGCCGTAGAGGAACCCGGCCGCATAGCTGTCCCCGGCGCCGGTGGTGTCCACCAGGGGGCCCAGCACGAAGGGATCGATCACGTGGCTGCGTTCCCCCTCCAGCACGAGGGACCCCTTTTCTGACCGGGTGAGGGCGGCCAGCCGGCAATGGCCACGCACCCGGTCCACCGCGGTCTCGAAGTGGTCGGTGGCGTAAAGGCTGAGAATTTCGTGCTCGTTCGCGAAAAGAATGTCGACGTGGTTCTCGACCAGGTCGAGAAAACTGTCGCGGTGCCGCTCCACGCAGAACGGATCCGAGAGGCTGAGGGCCACTTCGCCGCCGTGGGCGCGCACCTCCTGGGCCGCCGCCAGGAAGGCGCGTTTGGCCGGTTCGGCATCCCAGAGGTAGCCCTCGAGGTACAGCACGCGGCTGCGGCGCACCATCGACAGGTCGAGGTCTTCGGGATCGAGCCGGGTGGAGGCCCCCAGGAAGGTGCACATGGTGCGCTGGGCGTCCGGGGTCACCAGGATCATGCAGCGGGCGGTGGCGGGGCCGTCCTCGGCCGCAGGGGTGTCGAAGCTGGCGCCCGTGGCCCGCAGGTCGTGGGCAAAGATCGCCCCGAGCTGGTCGTTGCGCACACGACCGATGAAGCCTGCCCGGCCCCCCAGCTGGGCGATGGCAGCCAGGGTGTTGGCGGCCGATCCACCCGACGATTCCAGGCCAGGACCCATCGAGGCGTAGAGGCGCTCAGCCTGCGAGGCGTCCACCAGGGCCATGGTGCCCTTGACCAGACCGTGCTCCTCCAAGAAAGCGTCTTCGGAATGCACCAGCACATCCACGATGGCGTTGCCGATGCCGACGACGTCGTACTGCTGAACCATCGGGCGGGACGCTGCTGAACGCAGCAGAGCCTACGCGTTCAGCAGCGCCCGCTTGGGCCCGTGGATCGGGTCTTCGACCACGATGGTCTGGTCGCGGCTGGCCCCGAGGGAGACGATGGCGATGGGCACTTCCATCAGCTCCGCCAGGAACCGCAGGTAGGCCATGGCCGTGGCGGGGAGCTCCTCCAGCCGCCGGCAGTCGGCCGTCGAGGTCTGCCAGCCCGGCAGGGTCTCGTAGACGGGCCGGCAGCGGGCGAATTCGGATGAGCTGCTCGGGAAGTGGTCGAGTCGCTGGCCATCCATGTCGTAGGCCACGCAGACCCTGATCTCGTCAAGCTCGTCAAGAACGTCGAGCTTGGTGATGGCCAGGCAGTCGATGCCGTTGACCTCGACGGCGTAGCGGCCGATGACGCCGTCGAACCAGCCGCAGCGGCGCCGTCGGCCGGTGGTGGTGCCGTATTCACCGCCGCGGTCGCAGAGGTGATCGGAGAGGCTGCCGTCCAGCTCGGTGGGAAACGGCCCTTCGCCGACGCGGGTGGTGTAGGCCTTGGCGACCCCGATCACCCGATCGATCAACGTCGGGCCGACCCCGGCACCGATGCAGGCGCCACCGGCCACCGGATTGGAGGAGGTGACGTAGGGATAGGTGCCGTGGTCGAGGTCCAGCAGGGTGCCCTGCGCGCCCTCGAACAGGATGTTCTGGCGGGCCCGGGCGGCCTGGTGGATGGTGCGGGTGCAGTCGACGACATGGGGGGCCAGGCGCCGTCCGTAGTCGGCGTATTCGGCGATCACCTGCTCGGGATCGAGGGGATCGAGTCCGTGGATGCGCTCGAGCAGCAGGTTCTTTTCTTCGATCGGCCCCTGCAGACGCTCCCGCAGCTGGGCCGCATCGAGCAGGTCGATCATGCGGATGCCGTTCCGCTCCGCCTTGTCGGAATAGGTGGGACCGATGCCGCGACCGGTGGTGCCGATGCGCCGCATGCCCCGCTGCCGTTCCATCGCCTGGTCGAGCAGGCGGTGGTAGGGCATGGTCACATGGGCGGTCGAGGCGAGCTTCAGACCACTGGCATCGATGCCGATGCCGGCCAGCATGTCGAGTTCCTGCAGCAGCACCCGCGGATCGACCACCGTGCCGGAACCGATCAGGCAGACGGTGTCGGGGTAAAGAATGCCCGACGGGATGAGGTGCAACTTGAGCACCTGCCCGTCGACGACGATCGTGTGCCCCGCGTTGACGCCGCCCTGGTAACGCACCACCACGTCAGCGGAGCGGCTGAGCAGGTCAGTGATCTTGCCCTTGCCCTCGTCGCCCCACTGTGCACCGATGACGACGACGTTGGCCAAGGCGACGGCGGCAGCATGCCGCTGCGGAAACAATCCAGGAGTCTTTCAGATCACCTGCCGCTTCGACAAGCGCCCGGGGCCTCAGGCGCCCCGGCTGGCGTTGCGCTCGGCCTGCTGCAGCTCTTTCTCGATGCGCTGGCGCAGGGCGTCGGGCAGCGGCCGGTTGGCGTAATTGGCGTAATGGCCCGCCAGGGCATTCAGGGCGGTCTGCATGGTCGTGAACGACCCCAGCCCGTTGACGCTGGCGTTGGGCCGGTAGAGGGCCACGTAATCGTTGATGAGCGCCCGGACTCCTGCCTGGTCGGGGGCGTCGGCGGCTCCGGAGAGGGTCTGCTGCAGGGCCTGGGCGACGGTCTGGGTGTCGTCGAGATAGCGACCGGTCAGGCCCGAGGCCGTTTCACCACAGGCCGCCAGGGACAGACCCAGAACCATCAGAAGGGCCCCGAGGGCCAGGACACGCCCCAGGGAACGGGCCAGACGACGCAGCACGGAGGGGAGCCTGCAGAAGATTGGGGAGGATCCTAGGTGTCGCGCCAGCGGGGGGGCAGCGCCCTGGGCTCGCAGGTCTGCCGGGCCAGGGTGCGCAGCCAGGGGGGCGGCAGCGACTCGCCCCCCCAGCTGCGCTCCAGGGAGGGATCGGCCCGGTCCAGGCCCAGCAGGTCGTCCTGGTGCCGCAGCCGGGTGAGGCTCACCAGACCGCTGGCCGGTTTGCTGCGGTCGCATTCGAGCTCCACCACCAGGCTCAGGCGCTGCCCCCCGCCCGACTCCACGCGGACGGGCAGGCGCCACTGGGTGCGGCCGGGGCCCAGGGGCAGCGTCTGTCCGGCTCCATCCGCCATCACCCGGCGACCGTCCTGGCGGGCCAGGGGCGCCGGACCGCAACCCCCGAGCATCACCAGCAGGGGACCCAGCACGGCCGGGATGAGCGCCCGTCGGCACCAGGTCAGGGGGGGCATCAGGCCAGGGGGTTGCGCTGCTGCCGCAGGCGTTGCAGCAGATCATCGACCAGGGCACCGACCTCCCCGTCCTGGCGCTCACCGCTGGCCCGTTCGACCCGTTCGATGCGCCCCTCGGCGGCCCCACGGCCCACCACCAGGCGCCAGGGGATGCCCAGCAGCTCGGCGTCCTTGAATTTGACCCCGGCCCGTTCAGGACGGTCGTCGAGCAGCACGTCCACCCCCGCCGCCTGCAGCTCCCCGTAGAGCCGTTCCGCCAGGGCCACCTGCTGCGGATCCTGGGCACTGGCGATCACCACGATCACCTCGTAGGGAGCGATGGCCACCGGCCAGATGATGCCGGCCTCGTCATGGTGCTGTTCGACCGCCGCCTGGGCCAGACGGGAGACGCCAATGCCATAGCAGCCCATCCAGAGGGCTTCATCCTGACCCTGGTCATTGGTGAAGCGGGCGTCGAGTGCCTCGGAATACTTGCGACCGAGCTGGAAGATGTGACCCACCTCGATGCCGCGGGCGGCCACCAGCTGCTGGGAGGGGTCGTGGCAGCAGGGATCCCCCGGCTGGGCAGCCCGCAGGTCCTGGCGAGGGGGGGGCGCCAGGACACCGTCGCCCTCGGTGCCCCAGCTGAGCCCGGTGCGGTGCAGATCGCGCCGGTTGGCTCCGGCGACGAAGCGTTCGAGGTCGAGGGCGGTGCCATCGGCCAGCCGCAGGAAGGTCGGTTCCAGGCCGGGGCTGTCCGCCAGCACGGCATCGTCAAGGTCGGGGCCCACGAACCCGAAGGGCAGACGGTCGGGGGCCGCCAGCTGGCCGGGTTCCAGGGGCTGCAGCTGCAGGAGGCTGCCCCAGGACGGCCCGTGGGCCCGGTTGAGCCCATTGCTCAGCTTCACGGTGTTCAGTTCCTGGTCGCCCCGCAGGACGATGAGCAGGGGCTGCTGGCGACCGCCGGCGAAGCGCGCCACCAGCAACAGCACCTTGACGATCTGACTGGGGTGGAACCCATGGGCGCTGCAGAGCGCCTCGATGCTGCTCTGGCCTGGGGTCTCCAGGGTGGAGGGCGGAGCCGGCGGCAGGGCCACGGCGGCCGGCGGCAGCGATTCGGCCCGCTCCTGGTTGGCGGCGTAGCGGCCGTCGCTGCTGGTGAGCACCAGGTCTTCGCCGGCGTCGGCGGTGACCATGAACTCCTTGCTGGCCGATCCGCCGATGGCGCCGCTGTCGGCTTCCACGGCCACGGCCCGCAGGCCGCAACGGGCAAAGATCCGGCTGTAGGCCTGTTCCATCACCGCGTAGGTGGCCGCCAGATCGTCGGGGTCGGCATGGAACGAATACGCATCTTTCATGATGAATTCGCGCCCGCGCATGAGCCCGAAGCGCGGGCGGATCTCATCACGGAATTTCGTCTGAATCTGGTACAGGCAGACCGGCAGTTGGCGGTACGACCGCAGCAGATCGGCGGCCAGGGCCGTGACCACCTCCTCATGGGTGGGGCCCAGACCCAGGGCCCGCTCCTGGCGATCGACGAGGTGGAACATGATCCCTTCCCCGTCGGTGTAACCGGCCCAGCGACCGCTGCGCTGCCACAGTTCAGCCGGCTGGAGCTGGGGCAGGAGGGTTTCGAGGGCGCCGGTGGCGTCCATTTCCTCGCGCACGATCGCGGAAACCCGTCGCAGCACCCGCCACATCAGGGGCAGGTAGGCGTAGATGCCGGAAGCAACCCGCCGGATGTAGCCGGCCCGTTGCAGCAGCCGATGGGAGGGGATCTCGGCCTCGGCGGGGTCATCCCGCAGCGTCACCAGAAGGGAACGGGAGACGCGCATCCGCAGGGTCTGAATCAGCGCGGAAGCTATCACCGACCCGACTACCGACGACGCCCGGTGCCGTCAGCCCCGTGGGGGACGCTTCGACAAGCTGCCCAGACTGGGATCGGGATGTGATGAATTATTCCGGTTCAACGGAAAAGCCCTGCTAGGGTCTCGACCATCCCGCCCGTCCTACCCCCGTCTCATGGTTGCCACGCCCCATCCGGGCCCCGTCGGTTCCGTCATGTCCGCCGAGGTCAGCGCTGCAGCCAGCGAGCCCGGCGAAGCGCTGATCGGTATTGACGACGTCCAGCGCGCCCTCAATCGATCCCGCGCCTCGGTGTATCGCTACACCAACACCGACCCCCGCAACCTCAACCCCACCTTTAATCCCCGCAAGCTCAATCCTGAATATCGCAGCGATCAGAAAGAGCCTTTGCTCTTCCATCCCAACGAGGTCGCTCGTTTTGCCCGGGATGTGCTGCGCATCAAGGAAGTCACCGTCGAGGTGCTCAATTCCCCCTATTCCGCCACCCAGCAGCTGCTGAGTTCCATCCTGGATGAGTTGCGGGACATCCGGTCCCTGCTGAGCGACGCCGGCATCCCTGCCGCCACCGACCTCAACAGCCGTCGTGAACGGGACCAGGGCGACCAGCGCTCGGCTGCCTGATTGAGCAGGTTTCTTCTGACGGTGGCAGAATGAAGGCAGTCCCCATGGCTCCTGGCCATCCGTGGGCGGCATTCCCTCGCTGGGACTTCTGCCCCGGGACTGTCCCTGTTCCTCCTGTATGACCCGATCTTCCACAGTCTCCACCCCCCGCGATGGTTCGGCCGACGGCCGTGTCCGGGGGGAGGATGATGGCCTGTCCGACACCGGAGCCGACGAACCTCCCAGTCGTGGACTCAATCCTTTGGTGGAGCTGGCGGGCCTGGCCATCGGGCTGACCACCCTCGCTCTGCCCCTGGCCTGCATTTATGCCGACCAGATTCTGCCCCTGGCGGATCCCCCCGCGGTGCAGTGGTTGGGTTCCACCCCTGCAGCTCCCTGATTCCTGGCCATGGACCTGAGCCGCATCCCGCCGCAGCCGGCGCCAGGATTCCTCAATGTGGTGGTGGAGGTGCCGGCCGGGGGTCGTAACAAGTACGAGTATCTGCCCGGGCCTGGGCTGATGGCCCTCGATCGGGTCATGCACCCCTCGGTGCAGTACCCCTTCGATTACGGCTTCGTGCCCAACACCCTGGCCGACGACGGGTCCCCCCTCGACGCCATGGTGGTGATGCTCGAGCCGACCTTTCCGGGGTGTCTGATCCTCTGCCGTCCCATCGGGCTGCTGGAGGTGATCGATGCCGGCATCGAGGACGCCAAGCTGCTGTGCATCCCCGCCAACGACCCCAACCTCGACGAGATCACCGACCTGCAGCAGTTCTCGCGCAACCGCCTGGAGGGCATCGCCGAGTTCTTCCGCACCCATCGGGGCATCACCGGCAACACCGAGATCCTCAGCTGGCGTGACCGCAGCTGGGTGGCCCCCCTGGTGGACCGGTGCATCCGCGCCGCCGGCCCGCTGCCCGGGCAGCAGGCATCAGATCAGGACGTGGATGCTGAAGACCGCCGCTGAACGGTTAAGTTGGTCGGCGCCCAGCCCTCATCACCACCGTGCCCACCATCCGTTTCGAGCAGGAAGGCCAGCAGGTCGGTTGCATCGAAGGTGCCAACCTCCGCAAGGCTGCCCTTGCGGCGGGTATCAACCCCTACAAAGGGCTCAATAACCTGAATAACTGCGGTGGTGTCGGCCAGTGCGGCACCTGCGTCGTTGAGGTGGTGGAGGGCATGCAGAACCTGTCCCCCCGCTCCGATGTCGAGGAGGTCTACCTGGCTGACCGTCCGGCCAGCTACCGCCTCAGCTGCCGCACCAGCGTCAACGGCAACGTCACCGTGCGCACCCGCCCCGAGGGCGGCGTTGGCTCTGGATCCAACAGCCTGGTGGGAGCCGTCAAATCTCTCCTGGGCCGCAAGTGATCAGCTGGCCCGGTTGCCCCGCTGGCTGATCTGGTCGAGTTCCTCGAACAGTTCATCCACGCCCGCCGGGTTGAGACGTCCCAGATAGCTCAGTTTCAGCTCCTCCAGCAGATCGCTGAGGAGCTGCTGACTTCTCTCCAGGGAACTGCCGTCCTCCACGGCATCGCCCAGTTCCCGCCAGAACCCCGTCAACAGGTTGGCGATCAGGTCACTGGCGGCCTTGTCCCGCTGACCCACCCTGGTGGCGGCCGTGCGGGACAGGTCCAGCACACCGTCCACCAGCCCCGCCGCCAGCTGTCGGGTCAGTTCCCGCTCCAGCAGCAGCAACGGCTGAAGCCGCTGCAGCGGCTGGGGAAAGGCCGTCGCCTCCAGGCCACGACGCAGGGCGTGGGTGGCCAGCTCCTGCAGTTCGGGTTCCAGCCTCGGCAGCACCCGTCCCAGCAGCAGCGGTCCCCAGAGCCGCAGCAGTTCCTCCAC
>CAMASU010000044.1 GCA_945861105.1 Synechococcus sp. UW140 | reverse complement strand
TCAGTTCGATGGCGATGGCGGCCAGCAGCACCCCCATCAGGCGGGTGAGCACCCCGATGGCCAGGGGACCGAGCCAATGGCTGAGGGGCAGGGCGGCCCGCAGGAGCAGATACACCCCCAGGGCGATCAGGGTCAGCACGGCACTGAGGGCCAGTTTTCCGGGCACCGCCTGGGGCGCCTGGGAGATCACCAGGGAGAGGGTGCCGGGGCCCGCCATGATCGGAATGCCGATGGGCACCACGGCGTAGAAGGCGTCGCTCTCGCTGCGGTGGGCCGGCTGGTGCTCCCGCAGTCCCACCGTTTCACCCTGGAGCATCTGCAGCCCCATGGGCAGCAGGATCAGGCCGCCGGCGATCCGGAAGGCCGCCAGGCTGATGGCGAACAGTTCCAGCACTGCGGCGCCGAACCAGCAGGACGCCAGCAGGGTGACCAGGAACGTGAGGCAGGCCGGTCGGCTGAGACGGCGCAACCGCTCCGGGTCCCCCTCACTCGCGGCCAGCACCACCGGAACAAGGCCGATGGGATCGGTGACCGCCAGCACCCCCACGGCGGTGTTGGTGAGGTCCATGACCTCACCGGTGCCGATCGGGCCCATGGGAGATCAGCGGTCGCTGCGCAGGCCGCGGCCCCGCAGCTCGAGCGGATGGCCGTCGTCGGGATCGTCCGCTGGAGCCACCCGGGGGCTGTCGTCGATCCATTGATCCCGGCGGGGCTGGTTGCGCAGCCGTTGTTTGAGCGCTTCATCGACAACGGACCGGTGACCGGGCTGCTGTGGTGATGCAGTCATGGCGGCGAAAGCACTGCCATCAGGTTGCCCCCCTGGGCCGGCTCACTGGTTAAGGAGGGGTAATGGCGTGCGGGGTCAGCGGGGTTCCTGGCCCACAAACCAGTAACTGATGCCGTCGAGGTAGCCCGCATGGCCGGGGATCCGCGATGGCACCAGTTCCCGGCCGGCAACAGCACTGGCCAGGGCCGCCAGCTGGACGGGGTTGAGATCAGTGGCGAGCTTCCCGCCGGTGGCCGCCAGCAGGGCCGGGAGCCGGGGGAGCAGATCCGGCTGGCCCAGGCGTCGCATCAGGGCCGCCACCGCCAGCCGCTGGCGGTCCATCCGTCCCAGGTCACCGTCCTCGTCATGGCGGAAACGCAGGAAGCCCTCCAGCTGTTCGCCGCTCAGGCGTTGGGGCCCCGCCGGCAGGTCGATGTGCAGACCCTGGCTGTTGTCGTTGTAATACAGCGGTTTGGAAACGTTGATGTCGAGGCCGCCGACGGCATCACCCAGCTGCTTCAGGGTGGCCAGGTTGATCAGCAGGTGGTGGCGCACCGGCCGGCCCACCAGACGGCCCACTTCCTCTTCGACCGCATGGGGGCCGCCCAGGGCCAGCAGGCCGTTGGCCTTGGTGACGCCGTAGGTGGGGGAGTCGATGTAGGTGTCGCGGGGGATCTGCACCAGCCGCACGCGGTTGCCCTCGAGATGCAGGATCGCCATCACGTCGGTCAGCTGGCCCGAGGCATCGGTGCCCAGCACCAGCACCTCCTGGGGCAGGGCCGAGGGCAGCACCAGCGCGGCCGCTCCGCCCGGCAACAGCCCGGCCAGCGACCGCAGCAGGGGGTCCAGCAGAAAGGCGCCGAACAGCACCCCAACCACCATGGTGCCCAGGAGTGGCAGCACCAGCGAAGGGCGATGACTGCGTGGCTGCCGGCGGCTGCCGCGGCGGGTGGGGGTGGGGACGGGGGACGGCACAGGCCGGGGCATCACCGGAAAAGGAGGGGGCAGTATCGCCGCGGGACAACAGGGTCTCGGTGGCGTTCAACACATAGGCGGGCCGCCGCTGCGCGTCAGCCCCCCACAGGCGGTTCGTCGACTGTCGCCACTCCCGGATCCTCAGACCTCAGTTCTGGCAACCCCTGAGGGCCATCAGCCCCATCTGCACATGGGCCCCCAGCGCGCCGAGGGCCATGAGTTGACGGTCGCCGCGGCATCCGGCGTCGGCGCCCTGCTGCACCGCCTGCAGCTGCTTCAGCAGCTCCTGGCTCACCTCGGCGTAGCGACGCAGCAGCTCATCGAGGGCCGGGTCGTCCGCCGGGGATGGCACCGGGTCGGGGGAGGCATGGGCGAGATGACGGCGCAGACGCTGGTAGCTGATGGCATCAGGAACGTCGAACTCTGGGCGTTCGGCCATGGACTGATCGGGATCTGGCGTCATGGTATGGAAGCCGACCGGCGCCTTCGAGGCCCGTGGAGTACGGATGGCCGCCTCAGTCGCGGGCGGCCCCCCGCCAGCCCGCCAGCACCGAGGCGGCGGCGGAACGGGCGTAGGTGCGGGCGGCGGGCAGGGCGGGCTCCAGGCAATGGGACTGGAAAGGCGGCAGCGAGCGACGGCGCAGCCAGGCCCCCCAGCGGAACTCGTGGAACGGGATCAGTGGTGCCGCGTCGATCACCCCCTCCTGCTTGAGCTTCCAGACCAGGCTGCGGTAGGGATCGTCCTGCAGCTGGCCCAACCCCGCCGGCAGGCTGGCGGGTGCCAGGGGCCCGCGGCCGCGGCCGTCGTGCAGGTACAGCCAACCCCGGCGGGCCAGCAGGGGGAGCACCACCTCGGGACCACCGGCGGGCACCTCCAGGACCGGATAGCCCCAGGCGGTGGCACCGGGGTCAATCTCGAGCAGGGCCCGCAAGCGATGGTGCCGGTCGACCATCCAGAACAGGCCGTCGGCGGCCTGCACCAGCGGCACCGGTTTGCGGCGCAGGTAGCGGCGACGCTCGTCGGCATCATCGGCGGCAAAGTCGCGCTGCCGCTGGCGCACTTCGGCCAGGCCGACGCAGAGCTGGGTGGGCCGCAGGGCCGCCACGGGCACCTCCAGCAGTGACCGCCGGTCGTCAGGCGGTGGCGGCAGGGCTTCGTAGGGAGGCAGGTTCAGCGTCATCGGCTCGGCGACTCCCCGGGGTGGGGCGCGGGATCAGATCAGATCAGTGAGGTTCAGATCTGAAGGGGTTCATCGGCGCGCAGACCGGCCTGCACGCGCCACAGCCTGGCGTAGGCGCCGGCGGCGGCAATCAGCTCATCATGGCTGCCCTGCTCGACGATGCCGCCGTTCTCCAGCACCACGATGCGATGGGCGTGGCGCACGGTGCTCAGCCGATGGGCGATCACCAGGGTGGTGCGGCCGGCCGTGATCAGGTCAAGGGAGCGCTGGATGGCGGCTTCGGTCTCGTTGTCGACCGAGGCGGTGGCCTCATCGAGCACCAGCACCGGCGGATCCTTGAGGATCGCCCGAGCCAGGGCGATGCGTTGCCGCTGTCCCCCCGACAGCCGGATGCCACGTTCCCCCACGAGGGTGTCGTAACCCTGGGGCAGTGCCTCGATGAAGCCGGCCGCCTCCGCCAGGGAGGCCGCCCGGGCGATGGCGGCCGGTGAGGCGGCAAAGCTGCCGTAGGTGATGTTCTCGGCGACGGTGCCGTGGAACAGGAACGGCTCCTGGCTCACGAGACCGATGGCGCCCCGCAGATCCGCCAGTTCCAGCTCCTGCAGATCGATGCCGTCGAGCAGCAGCCGGCCGCTCTGGGGATCATGGAAGCGCAGCAGCAGCTTGACCAGGGTGCTCTTGCCCGAACCGGTGGATCCCACCACGCCGATGGTCTCACCGGCGGCCACCTCCAGGTTCAGCCCCTGCAGCAGCGGCTGCCGACCGGGGTACGTGAAGCACACATCCCGCAGGCTCAGGGCGCCGCGCACGGCCGCCAGCGGCAGCCGTCGGGGACCGGAACGCACCCCGGGGGGTTCATCGAGCAGGTCGAGCACCCGTCGGGTCGAGGCCATCGCCCGCTGGTAGTCGTCGAGGGTGCGGCCCAGGCCGGTGAGGGGCCACAGCAGCCGCTGCAGGATGAACAGCAGATAGCTGTAGGTGCCGACGGCGATGGCCCCCCGCCAGGCCTGCAGGCCGCCCACCACCAGGATCGCCAGAAAGGCGAACAGGATGGCGAAACGGATCAGGGGAATGAAGGCCGACGACAGCCGGATGGCCCGGCGGTTGCTGCGGCCGTAGGCGAGGCTTTCGTCCTCGAGCCGCCGGGCTTCCCAGTCTTCGGCGGTGAAGCTGCGGATGGTGACCTGGCCGCCGAGGTTGTTGGCCAGCAGCGCATTCAGTTCGCCGGCCCGGTCGCGCACCTCGGCGTAACGGGGGGCAAGGCGGCGCTGAAAGAGCAGCGACCCCTGCAGGATCACCGGGATCGGCAGCAGCGCCCAGACCGCAAGGCCCGGGGAGAGGGCCACCATCGAGCCCCCCACCGCCACCACCGTCGTCAGCAGCTGCAGGATGTCGTTGGCGCCGTTGTCGAGGAAACGTTCGAGCTGGTTGATGTCGTCGTTGAGCACGGCCATCAGCCGGCCGCTGCCCCGGTCCTCGACAACCGTCAGGTCAAGCTGCTGCAGGTGCCTGTAGGCCTCCAGCCGCAGGCCGTGCTGCACGTCCTGGGCGAGACCACGCCAGAGCAGTCCGTAGAGGTATTCGAAGAGAGATTCAAGACTCCAGATCACGAAGCTCACCACCGCCAGCCCCAGCAGCTGCTGCGGCACGGCCCGAGGTCCCCAGTGGGCGATCCACGACTGGTCCCGGCGGACGAGCACGTCGACGGCCAGGCCGATGAGCACCGGCGGTGCCAGGTCGAACAGCTTGTTCAGCACCGAGCAGAGGCTCGCCAGGCCCAGGCGGCGACGGAAGGGGCGCAGGTGCCGCAGCAGACGGCGCAGGGGCGAGACAGCCATGGCGGCGGGTGGATCTGCCTTCAGGGCTGGGATCCGTCGCCATTGTCGGTGGCGGTGGGGGGGGCCGGATCGGTGCTGAATTCGACAGAGCAGCGGTAGCGCAGGTCGTTGCGCACCTGCAGCACCTGACAGCGGTGTCCGGTCTCGCGGGCGTCGGCAGGCAGCTGGCTGCGGGCGCGCTCGAGGGCGTTGCCCTGATCCCAGATGGATTCGGCCGTCACCGACCCGGCGCGGAGGGGGGGCGCGACCACCAGCGGCAGCAGCAGGGCCAGCGGCAGCACCAGCAGGGTTCGGCCCAGGGGGAGGGACAAGGCCACAGGACTTCACAATGATCTTGAGGAAGTCTGAAAAGCGCGCGATCCCAAAGCGAATGTGAGATTGTCAGCAAACTCTGACCTTGCAGGTGACGCCATGGCCGACCGTGCGCCGCTCCCCTGGGTGCTCAGCTGGGATGCCGATGGGGAGCTGGAGATTCATGACCGATTTGACCTGCTCCTGAGCGATCCGGTGCTCGAAAAGGCCTGTGTACTGGCGGTGCCAGCGACCGTGGCCGTGCAGGACCTCAGCCCTTCATCAGCACCCGGAAGCGGCGGCTGGCTTCCGTGGTGCACTGCTCCCGGGCCGGTGAGAGCCCCTGACCATCCTGGATCCGCTGCACAAGGCAGCGACAGGTGAAGGCTCCCATGCCCACCGGTGGCCGTTCGCCAGCCTCGTCAAAGGCCCGCTGAAACCCGGCCAGGCACAGACGCTGGATCAGATCCTCCCCATCCGTGGACGGCAGGGTCCGGGCAGGGGTGCCCCCCAGCAGCAGGGCAGCTGGGAGGACCAGGGCGGCCATGGCCCGATTGGGCAGCATCAGGGTTTGGAGAGATGCCCAGGATCTAACCGATGGGGCCACCGTCTGTCAGGGGGCAGGGGGCAGGTGAGGATCAGCCCACTTCCAGCCGCCGGGGACGCAGTTCCCGCTGCATCACACGACACCGTTGCAGTCCATCGAGCTGACGCTCGCTGAGACCCTCGGGCAGATCGACGGTGCTGTGGTCGGCCAGGATCGTGATGCGGCCGATGCGCCGTCCCTCCAGGCCCGTGTCACCGGCGATGGCTCCCACCAGCTGGCCCGGCTTGACCCGATGGCGCCAGCCGATGTCAACGCGGTAGCGGACCATGCCGGCAGGCAGCGGCACCGGTCCTTCGCTGCGGCCGGACCCTTCGGGACGGCCCTGGCCCTCACCCCTGGGGCTGCGTTCAGCCACATGGAAGCTGGTCGGGGCCACCAGCAGCGGCTGATCACCCTGGGCCAGCCGCAGGGCGGCCAGCGCCAGCCGCTCGGGGGCCACGTCCCGTTCGCGGCAGACCCTCAGGATGATCTCCTCCATCAGGGCCACTTCTTCCTGACGACCGGGGGCGGGGGGCTGCTCCAGATGCTCCAGCAGGCGCTCCTGCAGGCGGTCAAGGCGGCGCTGGTTGATGGTGCCGTCGCCGGGAACCTCCATCGGTTCGATGGCCTGGCCCACCGCCCGCTCGAGGCCATGGAGCAGGCGCCGTTCCCGCGGGGTGAGGAAGAGGATGGCTTCGCCTTCCCGGCCGGCCCGGCCGGTGCGGCCGATGCGGTGCACGTAGGCCTCGCTGTCGAAGGGAACGTCGTAGTTGATGACAAGGCCGATGCGATCGACATCAAGGCCGCGGGCGGCCACATCGGTGGCCACGAGCACATCGACCCGACCATCCTTCAGCCGCTCGATGGTGCGTTCCCGCAGGGTCTGGGGGATGTCGCCGTTGAGCACGGCACAGGCGGTGCCGCTGGCTTCGAGGGCTTCGGCCACGGTGACGGTCACCGCCTTGGTGCGGGCAAAGATGATCACGCCCCCCCGACCATGGGCCTCGAGCACCCGCTGCAGAGCAGCCAGCTTCTGGGCCGGGGGTGCGATCAGATGGCGCTGGCGGATGCGGGCGGCATCGTTGCGCTGGGTGCGGATGATCACCTCCGCCGGTTCCCGCAGATGCCGCTGGGCGATGCGGCGAATCTCGGGAGGCATGGTGGCCGAGAAGAGCACCACCTGCCGCTGTTCGGGCAGTTGCTCAAGGATCCACTGCACATCGTCAATGAAGCCCATGCGCAGCATCTCGTCGGCTTCGTCGAGCACGAAGGCCCGCAGGCCGGAGGTCTCGAGGGTGCCCTGACGCAGGTGATCCATCACCCGGCCGGGGGTCCCGACAATCACCTGCACGCCCCGGCGCAGGCGGTGAATCTGGTCGCGGAAATCGGAGCCGCCGTAGAGGGCCAGCACCTGCACACCAGTGCTGCAGGCCGCATATCGCTGAAACGACTCGCTCACCTGGATCGCCAGCTCGCGGGTGGGGGTGAGCACCAGAATCTGGGGCCCCCGGTGGTCAGGGTCAAGGCGGGCAAGCAGGGGCAGGGCGAACGCCGCCGTCTTGCCTGTACCCGTCTGGGCCTGGCCGACCAGGTCACGGCCGAGAAGCAGATCAGGTATCGCCGCCTGCTGGATGGGGGAAGGCTGGGTGTAACCGCACTGGTCAAGGGCCTCAAGCAACGCCGAAGGCAGGCCGAAGCCGGCGAAACCGGACGGGGACGCGGAAGTGGTGACAGTCAAAGGGGAAGGCGAAGAACGCCACAGGGGAACCGGAAAACTTCTTGCTTCAGGCCGGCAGTGTTCCGGGTCGTTCACACGGTCCCTTTCACCGGAGCGCCAGCGAAGCAACGCCGGAGGGTCACTCCGATGCAGATCTCCGTTGTTTGCGCTTGGTGACGCTCTGCCTCGCCCTCACCAGGCGGAAGTTCAACTTTTTGATCTTACCACGCTGGGTCGGCCCGACCGTAATCGTCCGATAACCGTTCGATGTCGTCCTCACTCAGGTGCTCGCCCCGCTGCACCTCCACGATCAGCAGCCCTGCCCCGCCGGCGGTCGCCCGATGCACGGCCCCCATAGGGATGTGGACGCTCTGGCCCATCTGCAGCGGCGCCTCGCGCCCGTCGAGGTGCAGCTCGCCTCCGCCGGCCACCACCACCCAGTGTTCTTCGCGGTGGCGGTGCCGCTGGAGGGAGAGCCGTTGCCCGGGCTCGATCCAGAGACGTTTGATCAGGTAGCCCCCGTCGACGAGGACCGTCTCGTACCACCCCCAGGGCCGCCCATGGCGCTGGGGTGCGGGCATCGGGGAGGAACTCACGGAAGGGCTGGCGGGGAGGGCCCTCAGCAGTTTGGTGCGGCTTCGGGGGTGCCGCCCAGGGGAGTGAGCAGGCCATCCATGAAATTCTGCACATGGTGGCTGTCACTGAGCAGGGGCCGCAGCCGTGCTCCGAAGGCCGCAAGTTCGGCCGGACTGCAGAGGGCCATGCGCTGCCGCAGTTCCTCCCGCAGGGCCAGGGAGATCGGCACATCACTCAGCCACAGGAAGGCGGCCTCCTGGAGTTGATTCCACGCCACGCTCAGCAGATCGGCATCCATGGCCCGGGGACGGATGGGGATCTGTCCAGCATGCCAGCCCGTGGTGCCCCACCCTTGCGCATTGGCTGTCCTGCGCTGCAATTCAGGGGATGTTGTGGTCATCGGTCATGCTCACCGGGTCTGATCTGCTCGCCAAGGTGAAGGAGCTGGGCGATCTCGGTAAATCCGAGATCGTTCGCGGCTGCGGTTATGTCTCCACCAAGAAGGACGGTGGTGAACGCCTCAACTTCACAGCCTTCTACGAGGCCCTGCTCGAGGCCAAGGGCGTTGATCTCCAGGCCGGTGGCCAGGGCTCCGGCAAGGTGGGCCGCAAGCTGTCCTACACGGCCACCGTGCAGGGCAATGGCAATCTGCTGATCGGCAAGGCCTACACCGCCCTGCTCAACCTGCAGCCCGGCGATGAATTCGAGATCAAGCTGGGACGCAAGCAGATCCGCCTCGTGCCCGTCGGTGCCGAAGACGAGTCGGAGGACTGAGCCGCGATGAACGCCGCCTGAGAACGACGGTGCCTGTGTCTTTCAACCGCCGCGGCCGCCGCCTGCTGGCGCTGCTGCTGGGGGTGCTGGTGCTACTGCTGGCGGCCCCGCTCCGGGCCGCCCTCGCCCCCCCCTATCCGTTCGGCCTCAAGGACTCGTCCCCGGCGATCTCCACGCCGGCAGGCAGCCTCGAGACCGCCCGGGTGACAATCCTCGGCGTGCCGTCCCTTGTGGTCACGGCCCCCACCCTCGGCCGCAGCAGTTCCACGCCTTCCGCCAGCCAGCGGGCCGAGGCGATCCAGGGCAACCTGGCTCTGCTCTATTCCCCGTCCAACCTCTGCTCGGCGGCGGAACTGATCACCGAATCGCTGCTCGAAGCGATCCTGAAATCGGCGCCCGGTGACCTCTCGTGCGTCAGGGCCAGCCTGACCCAGCTCGGCAACCCCGAATCCCTGCAGGTCCGGCTGCAGCCGGGCGTCGGCTCGTCCCCCGTGCTGGAAGCCATCACGCCGGGGCGCTCGGCGCCACTGCCGCTGCTCACGGTGACTCCGGAGGATGCCCGCTACCACGGCAGCAGCCAGATCGAGCTGGCCGAACGCTGGCGGGCGCGGCTGGAACGGCGCCTGCGCCATGCCCGCAGGATGTACACCCGCGATCAGCTGCTGCTGCGCTGGCGCCAGACGCTCCTCGTGCTGGTGCTGATGGTGCTGCTGGCCGCGGGGCTGTTGCTGCTCTGGACCCATAACCGCCGGATCAGCCGCCGCCTCGCCCGCTGGGAGCAGGAGCAACCAGGCCGGCTGCGCCATCTGCTGCTGCAGCTCAACCAGGCAGGGGGGCAGCTGCTCTTCCTGCTGGTGCTCGCCAGTGGCGTCATCGCCGCCGGTGTGTTGACTTCGGCCTTGCCCGGTGGGGTGACCACCGCCATCTCGCTGGTGCTGCAGCCCCTCGTCGCCCTGGGCAAGGCGCTGATCGTCGCCATTGCCCTGCTGCTGGTGCGGCTGGTGGTGGGCTTCTGCCTGCATCAGTGGGTCGACAACGTGGACACCCCGGTCGAGCAACGGGCCCGGCGCCGCCAGCGTTACCGCAACCTGTTGCAGGTGAGCCATCGCCTCACCGATCTGCTGATGGTGGTGCTGCTGTCCATCTGGGTGCTGATCGACATCCCCGGCGTGCGTG
>CAMASU010000043.1 GCA_945861105.1 Synechococcus sp. UW140 | reverse complement strand
CTGCGAGAGCAGATCACCGTCTGCGATGTCGGTGACATCTTCACCATTCCAGCCAACAACGAGAAGAGCTTCGATCAGATCTCCAAAGGCGTCGCCCACGTGTTTTCAAGTGGTGCCTTCCCGATCATTCTCGGCGGTGACCATTCCATTGGTTTCCCCACCGTGCGTGGGGTCTGCAGACATCTGGGGGATCGCAAGGTCGGCATCATCCATTTCGACCGCCATGTCGACACCCAAGAGACTGATCTCGACGAACGGATGCACACCTGTCCGTGGTTTCATGCCACCAACATGGCCAATGCTCCGGCCACCAACCTGGTGCAGCTGGGCATCGGCGGCTGGCAGGTGCCCCGTGAAGGGGTCAAGGTGTGTCGTGAGCGGGGCACGAATGTGCTCACGGTCACCGACATCTGTGACATGGGACTCGAGGCAGCAGCCCGGTTTGCGATTGAACGCGCCACCGATGGCACGGACTGCGTCTACATCTCGTTTGACATTGACTGCATCGACGCCGGCTTTGTGCCGGGCACAGGCTGGCCCGAGCCCGGCGGTCTGCTGCCCAGGGAGGCCCTCAAGCTGCTCGAACTGATCGTGCGCAATGTGCCGGTCTGCGGTCTTGAGCTGGTGGAGGTGTCCCCACCTTACGACATCAGTGACATCACGTCATTGATGGCCTGTCGCGTCATCTGCGACACGCTTGGCCATCTGATCGTGAGCGGTCAGCTGCCGCGGAAGCAGAAACCGGCCTGGCTCCATGAGGTCGGCAACCTGCAGGTCGATCAGGCCTGGAGGTGATGCCATGCACGAAGTGGACATGACCCGCTGCCTGGTGCTGTCGATGCAGAGCTGGCGCCAGCGCCACGAACCAACCCTGCCATCGGTGCAACGTGTGCATCTCGAGGTGGGACGGTTCACCTGCGTCGAGCCCGAGCAGCTGCGGTTCACCTGGGCGGTGGCGGTGCAGGGCAGCTGGCTGGATGGCGCTGATCTGGTGATCGAGACCGTCCCCCTGGTGGGGCGGTGCCTGGCCTGCGGGGCCACCTACCACCCCACCGTCGAGGCCGCCTACCAGTCCCCCTGTTGTCAGCGGCCGCTGGAAGAGATCGTGAGTGGTCGCGAACTGCGCATCCGTTCGGTCGATTACACCCTGCCTACCCCTACCCCTACCCCTACCCCTACCCCGACACCGGCCTGACCCATGCACATGCCCCTTGAAGACACCCTGGGCCTGAATCTGCTGGCGGCGAACCAGCACCAGGCCGACCACAACCGAGAGCACTTCGAGGCCTGGCGGCTGCTGTGCCTCAACGTGATGAGCAGCCCCGGTGCGGGCAAGACATCCCTGCTGGAGCGCAGCCTGGCTGCCCTGGCTCCCGAATTCGCCATGGCCGTGCTGGAGGGTGACATGACCACCCAGCTGGATGCCCAGCGCCTTGAAGCCGTCGGGGTGCCGGTGGTGCCGATCACCACAGGCCGCGCCTGCCATCTTGATGCTGCCATGGTGGCGGGCGGGCTCAGGTTGCTGCGCCAGCGGCTCAACCCGGCCGACCTCGACATCCTCTGGGTGGAGAACGTGGGCAATCTCGTCTGCCCCGCTGAATTCGAGGTGGGTGAACACCTCAAGGTGGCGCTGTTGAGTGTCACCGAAGGTGATGACAAGCCCCTCAAGTATCCAGTCATGTTTCGGGAAGCGGATTGTGTGCTGATCACCAAGATTGATCTTCTCCCCTACCTGCCTGTGGAGGTGGATCGCATCGAGACCCACATCCGCCAGGTCAATCCCCGCGCCACGGTGATCCGCGTTTCAGCCAGCAGCGGCCTGGGTCTGCCCACCTGGCATGCCTGGATTCGCCAGCAGCTGTGCCTGCGGCTGTCGATGGCCCTCCCTGTCCCCGCAAACCGATGACCCTCAAGGAGCAGCTCGAAGCCAGTGGTGTGCGTTATGCCCTGGCGAGCTTTGTCGATCTCCATGGTGTCTGCAAGGCCAAGGCCGTGCCCCTGGCCCATCTGGAGCAGATGCTGTCGGGTTCTGAACTGTTCACCGGCGCGGCCCTCGATGGTGTGCCCCAGGAGGTGAGTGACGATGAAGTGGCGGCGGTCCCTGATCCGCGGTCGATGACGATTCTTCCGTGGCAGCCGGAGGTCGCCTGGTTCGCCAGTGACCTGCATCTGCATGGCCGTCCGTTCGAGGCCTGCAGCCGAACCATTCTGCGGCGTCAGTGTGCAGCGGCTGCGGCGATGGGGTACCGCTTCAACCTGGGAATTGAGACCGAATTCTTTGTGCTGCGCCGCGATGCTCAAGGGAACCTGGTTCCCTACAGCAACCGTGACGTGCTGGATAAACCGGCCTATGACGTCTGCGGGCTGCTGGACAACCTGCCCTGGCTCGATGAGCTCGTCTGCGCCATGAACAAGCTGGGCTGGGGTGTGTATTCCTTTGACCACGAAGATGGTCCCGGTCAGTTTGAGACCGATTTTGATTACGCCGACGCCCTCACGATGGCGGACCGGCTCACCTTCTTCAAGCTGATGGCCAAGGAGATCGCCCATCGCCATGGCCTGATCGCTTCGTTCATGCCCAAGCCATTTGCCGATCGCACCGGCAGCGGCGCCCACTACAACATGTCCCTGGCTGACCCCGCGAGCGGCGTCAATCTCTTCGCCACCGAAGACCGTGCACCGGGCCAGATCACAGCCCTCGCCCGCCAATTCATTGCTGGGGTGCTGCGCCATGCGGCGGCCATCTGTGCCGTGATCGCCCCCACGGTCAACAGTTACAAGCGGCTGGTGGCCCAGGGCAGCATGTCTGGATTCACCTGGGCGCCGGTGTTCATCTGTTATGGCAACAACAACCGCACCAACATGCTGCGGATTCCTTCGGCAGGGGGGCGGGTCGAATGCCGGGCGGCGGATATCTCATGCAATCCCTACCTGGGGGCGGCGATGGTGTTGGCTGCTGGGCTGGAGGGCATCCGTGAGGGTCTTGATCCTGGGGACCCCAACCTCGTCAATGCCTACACCCTCAGTCCTGAGGAACGGGCCCGGCGGGGGTTGCGAACATTGCCGCGCACCCTGGCAGAGGCGATCGAGGCGTTTGCGGATGATCCGCTGTCGCGAACCGTATTCGGTGATGCCATGTTTGATGCCTATGTCGCCTACAAACGTGAGGAGTGGGAGTCGTTCCACTGTGCGGTCTCTCCATGGGAACAGGCTCGCTACCTCAACTTTTTCTGACCCTCTCTTCCATCGCTTTCTTCCCTGCCATGGCATCGGTTTCCCCGCGGCGCAGTCAGCGCCTCAGAGCAACACTCCTGGCCCTGCTGGCCGGCCTGGGGGCTGGACTGGCCACGGCCGCCTGCCAGAAGCCTGCCGCCGATGGGGCGCCGATCCGCATCGGCTACAGCGCCTGGCCGGGCTGGTTCCCCTGGGCTGTGACCGACAGCAAGGGTTTGTTCGCCAGTCAGGGTGTGAACGCCAAGCTGCAGTGGTTTGATGGTTATCTCGACAGCATCAATGCCCTGAACGCCGGGCAGCTTGACTGCAATAGCCAGACCCTCAATGACACCATCAGTTCGATTGCCGGTGGGGCCGATCTGCAGGTGGTGCTCCAGAATGACTACTCCACAGGGAATGACCAGATCATCGCTGCCCAGGGAATCAACAAGGTCGCCGATCTGAAGGGCAAGAAGGTTGCAGCAGAGGAGGGCACCGTCGACCATTACCTTCTGTTGAAGGTGCTCAAGGACGCCGGTCTCAAGGGATCTGACATCAGCTTTGTGCCGCTGGAGACCGGTGCGGCGGCGGCGGCTTTTGCTGCCGGCAAGGTGGATGCTGCCGGTGTCTACGCACCGTTCACCACCCAGGCACTCAAACGCACCGGCAGCCGTGCGATCACAACGTCCAAGGAGCATCCTGGGGCGATCAGTGACCTGCTTGTCTGCCGCACCGAATTCGTCAAGAAGAACCCGGAAGCGATCCAGAAGGTGGTGGACGCCTGGTTTGCCACCCTTGGTCTGATGAAACGGGAGCCAGACGTCACGTTGCCGATCCTGGTGCAGCGCTCCGGCGTCAGCGAAGCTGAGTTCAAGGCCTACGACGCCGGCACCACGATTCAGACTCTGGCGGAGAACCGACAGAACTTCAAGCCAGGCACCACCATGACGTCGCTGCCCTACGCCTCTGATCAGATCGCCGACTTTCTGGTCGAGGTCGGCCTTGCGAAGACCCGGCCCGATATCAGCACGCTGCTCAACGGCACGTTTGTGACCAATGCCAAGGATTAATCACCCCTGGACCCTTGGGATTGCTGGGGTGGCCCTGGTGCTGTTGCTGTGGGCGGGGGTGAGCAACAGCGGTCTGGTCGACCGTCTGTTTCTTCCCACCCCCCAGGCTGTGTGGACAGCGGCCCAGGGGCAGTGGTCCAGCGGCATGCTGGTGCGTGATGCCCTGGCCAGCATCCAGCGGGTGTTTCTCGGTTTCGCCCTCTCGGCCGGCCTGGCCCTGCCCATCGGCATCGCCATGGGCAGCAACACGGTGATCTGCCGCCTGCTGGAGCCCCTGATGGGTCTGATCCGCTACATGCCGGCGCCAGCATTCATTCCCTTACTGATCATTTACTTCGGCCTCGAAGAGCTCCCGAAGGTGCTTCTCATCTTCATCGGTACGTTCTTCTTTAACACCCTGATGATCATGGACGCCGTGAAGTTTGTGCCCCACGAACTGATTGAAACCGCCCGCACCCTTGGCGGCCGGCAGTTGCCCATCCTCACCCGGGTGGTGGCGCCTTACATCGCCCCCCAGGTGCTCGACACCTACCGCATCAACATGGCGTCGGCCTGGAATCTGGTGATCGTGGCTGAACTGGTGGCGGCCACCGAGGGGCTTGGCAAACGCATCAGCCTGGCCCAACGGTTCCTGCGCACCGACGAGATCTTTCTGGGTCTGATCGTGATCGGGTTGATCGGCTTGCTCATCGACCTGGGCTTCAGGGCGCTGATGCGTCGCAGCTGCGCCTGGGCCAACTGACGGAGTCACCATGCATCTCCAGGTTGAGAACGTCAGCAAGCGCTTTGGGCACGGCACAGCCGCCAAGTTGGTGCTCGATCAGATCTCGTTCGATCTGCATTCGGGTGAATTTCTTGCCCTGGTCGGCAGTTCGGGTTCGGGTAAATCGACGCTGATGCGCCTGATCGCAGGTCTCGAGCGGCCCAGCACCGGCAGCATCCGCATCGATGGCCAGCCGGTGCGGGGCCCCGGCTCGGACCGCGGAATGGTGTTTCAGAAGTACAGCCTCTACCCCTGGCTCACGGCGGCCCAGAACGTGGCCTTCGGCATGAGCCTGCAGGGTCGTCCCCGCCTGGAGATCCGCGAACGCACAGCTTATTTTCTCGAGGTTGTGGGCCTGGCCGATGCGGCCCGGCGGCTGCCCCGGGAGCTGTCGGGCGGCATGCAGCAGCGGGTGGCGATTGCCCGGGCCCTTGCCGCCGAACCCCGCGTGCTGCTGCTTGATGAACCCTTCGGCGCCCTCGACATCCAGATCCGCGAGACGATGCAGGAGTTTCTGCACCGCCTCTGGAGTCAGACCGGGCTGGCGGCCCTGTTGATCACCCACGATCTCGAGGAAGCGTTGCTGCTGGCCAACCGGGTGCACATCCTGGCGCCGTCCCCTGGGCGCATCGTGCGCAGCGTCGTGGTCGACCACGACCGCAGTGCCATGGGCCAGCTGCGGGTGTCGCCAGCCTTCCTGGCCCTGCGGGAAGAGCTGGCGAGCTGCCTGCGCAGCCTTGAGCCCGCGTCCGGCCGATGACGGCGGCGTTCCTCGCGGCAGAGCTCTACACGGGCGAGGCCGTCGCCCTGCGCGAGCGGCAGCACTATGCGGCAAGGCTGTGGCATGCCGTCACCGCCTCCTCGACCCTGGCCGACGGGCAGGTGATGGCCGATCAGCTGCTCGGGATGCCCCTGCTGCTGAGCCGCGATGGCGGTGAGGTGCGGGCCTTCATCAACCGCTGTCCGCACCGGGGCATGCCCTTTCTGGATCCCGCCGATGGGCCCCGATCGTGCCGCCGCCTGGTGTGTCCGTATCACGGCTGGACCTACGACCGTCGTGGCCGGCTGCGGGCAGCGGCGCGGGAGGCGGAGTTCATCGACCCCTTTGACCGGGCGGCCTGGCCGTTGGCGAGCCTGCCCTGCCGGGAACTGGCGGGGGTGATCTGGGTGGCTGGCGGTCCAGGGCCCCTCCCCCTGGAAGACCAGCTGGATCTGCTGCTGCAGCAGTGTCCGGCGCAGGTGCAGCGGCCGAGACGATTGCTGCGTCGCACCGCCGTGCCGTTGCGTTGCAACTGGAAGGTGGCGCACGACAACACGTTGGACGACTACCACGTCGCCATTGCCCACCCGCAGACGCTGCATCGTGAGCAGGGCCCCGTGCGGCACTACCGCCATGCCCTCTCGGATCACGCCAGCCTGCTGGCCACCCCCTGGGGCGAGGGTGAATTTCTGACGTTCGGCCTGGCGCCCTGGACCCACCTGCTGCTGTGGCCCGATGGACGGCTGGCCCTGATCCAGTTTCCTCCCCTGGCCGTGGATCGCTGCCGCCTGGATCTGTGGCTGTTGGGGGATGACGGGCATGCCGCCAGCGCCGATGACTGGCTGGCAGAGCTGCTGCGGTTTCTGGAGGAGGATCGGCGCCTGGTGGAAGGGGCCCAGCAGGGCTATGCCAGTGGGCTGCAGCCGGGGCCACCCCATCGCCTGGAGCTGCGGATTCTGCAGCACCAGCAGCTCTACGCCCGGTTGATGGCGGACAGTGCCCCCTGACGGATCCAGTGGGCCATGGCGGTGTTGATCTCGAGCAGATCGGCGATGGGCATGGCCGTGAACGGCAGCCGGGGCAGATAGCCGTCGGGACCGAACTCGGGTGTGATCGTGGGATGGGGATGGCGGCGGGCGAGCTGGCGTTGCAGAAACAACCGCCAGCAGTCGCGGTGGGCCGTGAGGGCCGCGGCGGCCTCCGGCGCGAAGGGATGGGCGACCGATGGCCCCTGGGCATGGCCGATGCGGGCGTGGATGTGGTCGACCCGGTCCGCGATGGCCTGCACCGGCGGCAGGTGGGGCTCCATCAGTCGTTCGCTGACGCAGCACCAGTGGCTCAGGTCGGCGGTGAGGCGCAGACCGGGATGGCGCGCCAGCAGGTCGGGCATGGACCAGGGGTTGAAGAGGCTGCGGCTGCGATGGGTCTCGAAGCTCACGGGCGCCGACGCGCTGGCGGCAAGGGCGATGGCCTGGTCCAGGAACCGGTCCTGCTGCGGTGCGGGCCAGCTGTCGCTGCCGGTGATGACGGTGATGCGCAGGGGCTGCAGCAACTGGCAGCGGGCCAGCTGCCGTTCGAGTTCGGCGAGCTGCTGGTCGGGGCCGCAGTCGAGCCCAGGAACGTAGTCGCCGCCGGTGACGAGTTCCACGATCAGCACCAGGCCCACCTGCTGCAGCCGTTCGACCACGGCCTGCGGTTCGTGGGCGCTGAGGGCGCCGTGGTCGAGGTTGGCCTCCAGGCCATCGAAGCCATGGGCCAGGGCCCGGGCGATGGCCGTCTCAAGGTCGCCGTCGTGACCCCAGAGGCTGTGGCAGATCAGGGGTTGGGGCCGGTCCACGTGAACTCCTCCGGCTGGATCCCGAGGTAGACCGCCTCTTTGAACAGGGCCTGCTTCGCCTCGGCGTCATCGCTCTGGTCCGCCTTGGTCCAGCGTTGGCGCAGGGACGCGATCAGGGTCTGGCGCTGGGCGTCGCTGGTGCTCATGGCCGCTCTGATGTGGGCCTGAATCTAAGGAGAACCTGCCCGCGGCCCGCCCGATGTTCAGCCTGAACCGCAGCACCGGGCTGCCGCTGACAGGGTGAGAGTGCGATTGAAGACTGCGTCGTGGCGACCCGTGTGGCCTCCGGCGACACCGTACTGATCAGCCAGCAGCGGCTGGCCGAACTCAACCGGCGCCGTGATGCCGCCGGCTGGCTCCAGGTGGCGGGCCACGGGGGGCTGATCGTGGTGAGCGCCGCCATCTGGCTGCAGCCCAGCTGGCCCTGGGTCCTGAGGCTGCCGACCCTGCTGCTGCTGGGCTGGGGTCTGGCCTTCGGGTTCTGCGCCATGCACGAATGCGGCCACCGCACGGCCTTCGCCGGCCGGGCTGTCAACGATGCCGTGGCCTGGTGGGCGGGGGTGCTGAGCTTCTACAACGCCGATTTCTACCGCCGGTACCACCAGTGGCATCACCGCTACACGAACCAGCCGGGGCTCGATCCCGAACTGGAGGAGGGCCATGCCAGCCGCAGTCGGGCCGCTTACCTGCTTGAACTGAGTGGGGTGAGCTGGTGGCTGGGCAAGCTGCGCAGCCACTGGCGCGGCCTCCGGGGTGATTTCAGCGGCTGTCCTTACATTCCCCCCGAGGCGGCGGAGGCGGTGCGCGATTCGATCCGCCGCCAGGCGCTTGTGTATGCCGTGCTGCTGCTGGTGTCGTTGCCCGCTGGCAACGGGCTGCTGTTCTGGGGCTGGCTGCTGCCATTGCTGGTGGGGCAGCCGCTGCTGCGGTTCGTGCTGATGGCCGAACACGGCGGCTGTGCCACCAATGACGACGGGCTGCAGAACACCCGGACCACGCTCACCCTGGCGCCCCTGCGCTGGCTGATGTGGAACATGCCCTTCCACTGCGAGCACCACCTCTACCCATCCCTGCCCTTCCATGCCCTCGGGGCCGCCCACCGACTGATCGCCCCACGGCTGGTCCACGTGGCGCCGGGCTACCTGAGCGTGCATCGGCAGTGGTGGCGGTGAGCGCTGATCACCGCTTCGACCTCGGACGCTTTCCGCTGGCCTCTGGCCAGGTGCTGGAGGGTGCCCAGCTGTCGTATCGGGTGCTGGGCTGCCCGACCGCCACGGCCGACAACCTGGTGCTGTATCCGAGCTCCTATGGCGCCTGGCCAGAAGACATCGACTGGGTGGTGGGGCCGATCCTCGATCCCGCGCGCTGGTGCGTGGTGCTGGTGAGTCAGTTCGGCAATGGCCGTTCGAGCAGCCCAAGCAACGGTGGTGGCTGGTGGGGCTGCGGCCGCTGGCCTGTGACCCATGCCGACAATGTGCGCGCCCAGCGGCGGTTGCTCGAGGAGGTGTTCGGTGTGGAGGCACCGGCCCTGATCTATGGCTGGTCGATGGGCGCCCAGCAGGGATACCACTGGGCGGTGCTGGAACCCGACCGCTGCCGTCGGCTGCTGGCCCTGTGCGGTACGGCCCGCACGACGCCCCACAACCGCCTGTTTCTGCTGAGCCTGCGGCAGGCCCTCACCGCCGATCCGGCCTGGAATGGTGAGCGCTTCGAGGGGGAACCGCTGCGGGGGTTGCGGGCGTTTGCCTGCATCTATGCGAGCTGGGCCGCGAGCCAGGCCCATTACCGGGGATTGTCGCTGGAGGCCGGCGGCTGGAGTGATCTGGAGGACCACGTCGAACGGGCCTGGCTGCCGCTCTACCGCCGCCACGATCCCCATGACCTGCTGGCGATGATTGACACCTGGTGGGCCAGTGATGTGGCCATGGCCAGCGGTTGCGGCGGCGACCTCGCGGCGGCGCTGGGGCGGGTGTCGGCGGCGGTGACGGTGATGGCCGGCAGCCATGACCTCTACTTTCTGCC
Source organism: Synechococcus sp. UW140 (assembly GCA_945861105.1). Taxonomy (GTDB): domain Bacteria; phylum Cyanobacteriota; class Cyanobacteriia; order PCC-6307; family Cyanobiaceae; genus CAIQIA01. The sequence goes on along the minus strand of CAMASU010000043.1, from coordinate 226 downwards.
CGATGACTGCGCGGCCGAAGCGGCGTTGATCAACGGCGCACGGTTTGAGCTGCTGCCGTTGACCCTCGGGCACCGGGCGGGCAATCCCCGGGATGATCCGGCCCTGCAGCTGCGCATCCGGGCGGCCCTCGAGGCGCTGCTCGACCGTTCCTGCTGACGTTCTCTGCCGCTGCCGCCATGTCAAGCCTTGCCGCTGTCGCCGCCGATCGGGGATTGCGCTTTGTGC
>CAMASU010000042.1 GCA_945861105.1 Synechococcus sp. UW140 | reverse complement strand
AGCGCGGCGGTGAGCGGCCGGCGCACCGGATGCTCCTGGCGCTCGCGCTCATCGGCCAGGCCGATGCCATAGGCCGACAGCACCCCCGCCAGCGGATGCAGCAGCACCCGTTCCATGCCGAGGCTCTCGGCGAGGGCACAGGCGTGCTGGCCACCGGCACCACCGAAGCTGCAGAGGGTGGCCTGACGGGGATCGTGGCCGCGCTCGAGGGCCACCCGCCGGATGGCTTCGGCCATGTGCTCGACCGCCACCGCCAGGGCCCCCTCGGCCGCCGCTTCGGGGCTGAGGCCCCCGAGGGCGGCCGCCAGGTCGACGAACCGGTGGCGCACCACCGAACCATCGAGGGGCTGGTCACCGTCGCGACCGAAGACCGGGGCGAAACCCTCCGGCCGCAGGCGGCCGAGCAGCAGATTGGCATCGGTGATGGTCAGCGGTCCGCCGCGGCCATAGCAGGCCGGACCGGGATCGGCACCGGCGGAGGCGGGCCCCACCAGCAGCCGGCCATCCTGGAGGTGCAGGATCGACCCACCGCCGGCGGCCACGGTCTGCAGGGGCAACATCGGCGCCTGCAGGGCCAGGCCAGCGAAGTCGGTGCTTTCGGCCCGGTCGGCGGCACTGTCGGGGCTTCCGTAAAAGACATCGGTGGAGGTGCCCCCCATGTCGAAGCCGACGATCACCGTCTCGCCGACGGCGGCGGCCGTGCGCACCGCCCCCACCAGGCCACCGGCCGGCCCCGACAGCACGGTGTCCTTGGCCCGCAGCCCGGCGGGATCGATCAGGGCCCCGCTCGACTGCATCACCCGCAGGGGCACCTCGGCGCCCAGGTCCCGCTGCAGCCCGTCGAGGTAGCGCCGCAGCACCGGCCCCACGTAGGCCTCCACCACCGTGGTCTGGGCCCGGGGCACCAGCCGCGGCAACGGACTCACTTCATGGGAGAGGGCCACGGCCTCGAACCCCAGTTGCCGCAGCCAGGCCCCCAGCCGCTGCTCGTGGGCGGGCTGGCGGTGGGCGTGCAGCAGGGCCACGGCGACGCTGCTGAGGCCATCGTCCAGGGCCTGACGCAGGGCCCGTTCGAGGGCGTCGTCGGGCACGAAGGGTTCCAGCTCATGGCCGTCGGCCGCCAGGCGTCCACTCACCTCCAGCACCCGCCGGTGCAGCGGCGGTGGCCGTTCGATCGCCTGGGCGAACAGCTCAGGACGGTGCTGGTCACCGATGGTCAGCAGGTCGGCGAAACCCCGGTTGAGCAGCAGCAGCGTCGGCGCACCGCGGCGTTCGAGCAGGGCATTGGTGGCGACGGTGGTGCCCAGCCGCACCTCCTCGATCACACCGGGGGGCAGCGGGGCACCGGCGGCCAGGCCCAGCACCGAGCGGATGGCCCGCACGGCCGGATCACCGGACTGGCCGGGCTGCTCGGAGAGCACCTTGCGCACATGCAGGGCCCCGTCGGGGGCCCTGGCGACCAGGTCGGTGAAGGTGCCGCCCCGGTCGATCCAGAAGCGCCAGCCGCTCACCGGTAGTTCTGGAACTGCAGCGGCACCTCCAGGTCCTGGTCACGCAACAGCTGGATGGCGGCCTGGAGGTCGTCCTTGCTCTTGCCCGTCACCCGCAGGCTGTCGCCCTGGATCGAAGCGGTGACCTTCTTGAGCTGGTCCCGCAGGGTGCGGCTGAGGGTCTTGGCCAGGTCCTGGCTGAGGCCGCGCCGCAGGCGGATCTCCTGGCGGACGCGGTTGCCGCCGGCGGCCTCCACCGGCTGCAGATCGAAGATCTTGGGGGACAGGTTGCGTTTGGTGGCCTTCTGACGCAGCACATCCACCACCGCCTCGAGGGTCATGTCGCTGGCGGTGGTGATCAGGATGGCCTGCTCCTGCAGGTCGATCTCGGTGGCCGAATCCTTGAGGTCGTAGCGCTGGCTCACGTCTCGACGCACCTGATCAACGGCGTTCACAAGCTCCTGGCGGTCGAAATCGGAGACCACGTCAAAGCTGTAGGTGTCGGCCATGGATGACGTCGGCAGCTCGGGACCTCCCCAGCCTAGAAAGGGGCCCCACCGTTGTTCCACCGTGGTCAGCCCCTCACTCCCCTACGTCGCCTCCCTGCTGCTGTCGGCCGCGGTGGTGGTGGCGAGCGTGATCCCCCTGGGGGCCGCCCGCTCGCGGGCCAACTTCCAGCTCTCCGACCTGCGGGCGCCGCGGGCGATGTTCGACCGGTTGCCCCCCTGGGGCCAGCGGGCCAGCTGGGCCCACCAGAACAGCTTCGAGGCCTTCGGCCTGCATGCCCCGGCGGCCCTGCTCTGCCTGACGCTGGCGGTGGCCTCACCGACGGCCGCCCTGGCCGCCTGGCTGCATCCGCTGCTGCGGCTGGCCTACATCGGCGCCTACGTGGGTGATGTGCCGCCCCTGCGGGGCCTCTGCTGGGCCGGGGGCCTCGTGTGCACAGGGGTGCTCTATGCCGAGGGGCTGCGCGCCGTGCTGGCAGGCTGATTCCGTTGGGCTGATTCCGTCAGGCGGATCAGTCGAAATACAGCAGGGTCACCACCTTGCCGAGGTCTTCGGCGGCGCGGCAGCTGTCGATGAGGGTGATGCTGTCGTGGAACACGAAGCAGATGAGCTGATCGCAGCGGCTCACGATCTCGCGGTTGCAGATCGAACTGGCCTCCACCAGCGGCAGGGCGTCGTGCTCGGGCTTCTGCACCAGATGCAGCACGCCGCTCAGCTGATCGCGGGATTCGGGTGGTTGTCGCTCGATGCTCTGGGGAAGGATGACCGTGAGCCGGGAGGCATCGACCCCCAGCACGCCGCGGATCACGGCGCCATTGACACCCTGGCCGCCGGAGGTGAGCAGGCTGTGGCCTTCCATGGCGAGGGAGCGGGCCACCAGTTCGACCAGATGGATCGACACCACCGGCACATGGCGGGTGCCGAGCATGGCGATGCGTCGCTTACCGGTGTCCTGCAGGAGCGCAAGTTCCTGGGCAAGGGTGTCCACCTTGCCGAGGGCTGGCAGATCAAGGGACCGGGTCACTGGCTGGGGCCCACACTCGGCGGTGGATCGACCGTAGCAGCGTCAGTCTCCAGCAGCGTTCACGCCCCCAGACCCAGCCGCTCGAACAACGGAGCGAAGTCGCAGTGTTCGGCGACCATGCGGCAGGCGTAGGTGGCCTTGACGGCTTCATGGAGGCGCACATGGCCGAAGGCCTTCTCGACGGCAGCCACGGTGGTGAGGGTGTCGTGCTCGACCTTGAGCAGCGGCACATCCAGTTCCTGGGCGCGGTTGACGAGCTGGGGCAACGGTTCAGCCGCGCCGGTGAGGATCAGGCACTGGGTCGAGGCCTCCAGCGCCGCCAGCTGGATGTCGGTGCGGTCGGCACCGGTGACGACGGCCATGTTGCGCTGACGGCGGAACACCTCCATGGCCGAATTGACATTCATGGCCCCGATGCTCAGGGTCTCGACCAGTAGGTCGCCCCGATCGGGGCAGCACAGCACCCGGGCCCGCAGGCGGTTCACCAGCTCGCCGACGGTGACGCTGCGCAGCAACGGGCTGCGGGGCAGCACCCCGTAGACCGGCAGCCCCAGCCGGCCGAGGGCCGGCACCACCTCATCGCCCATGGCGGGGATCTGCTCGGCGGGCACGTTGTTCAGCACCACCCCCAGCAGATGCTCCCCCAGCACCTCGCGGGCCTCGAGCAACGAATCGACGCTGCGCGAATCCTCCCAGGCATGGGCCAGCAGCACCGGCGCCCCCAGGCCACGGGCCAGCTGCTGCAGACAGAGACCGAAGAGGCGACCTTCGCTGAGGGATCCCGCCGCCTCGAGCAGGGTGACGCCCGGGGCCGCGCCGATCAGGTCGGTGAGGGAACGGACGGCGGTGTCGGCGGCCACGCAGGCGCCGGAGAGCAGCTGGCGGCGGGTCGCTTCCTCGCCGAGGGCGCAGAGGGAAGGGAGCAGCGCCTCCGGCGGCAGATCGAAGAAATCGCCGAGAAAACGCACATCGTCATCGAGCAGCGGTCCCTCGTCGCGGGCCTCCTCGAGGCTGGTGGCGAGGGGCTTGCCATAGCGGATCGGCACCCCACGGGACCGCAGCTGGCGGGCCAGACCCATGACGAGGGCCGATTTGCCGCTGAAGGCCTCGCAGGACCCCAGCAGCAGGGTGACGCTCGGGTGCCCCATGGGTCCAGGCCAATAGTGCGAGAATCTACCGAAGCTGCGACGGGCCCATGGACGCTGCGGCGACCTCCCCGTACGCCGGCCGCCGTTGCGGGGTGACCGGGGCCGGCGGCGCCCTGGGGCGTGCCCTGCTGCGCTCCCTGCTGGAGGCGGGGGCCGACCCCGTGGCCCTGCGGCATGGCCAGGCCGCCCTCAGCCTTGAGCTGGACGACGGCAGCAGCCAGCCCATCGAGACCGTGGCCTGGGCCGTGGGCGAGGAGGAGGCCCTGGCACCGGTGCTGGCCGGTCTCGATGTGCTGGTGATCAACCACGGCATCAACCCGCTGGGGGCCCGCGACGCCGAGGCCCTGCGCCGCAGCCTCGAGGTCAACACCCTCAGCGCCCTGCGGCTGTTCGAGCTGATGCTGGCCCTGCCCCCCCGGCCGGGACGGCCGCGGGAGGTCTGGGTGAACACCTCCGAGGCGGAGGTGAGTCCGGCCTTCAGCCCCCTCTACGAAATCAGCAAGCGGACGCTGGGGGAACTGGTGAGCCTGCGCAGCCTCGATGCCGACGGCAGCTGCACGGTGCGACGGCTGGTGCTGGGGCCCTTCCGATCCGAGCTCAATCCCTACGGGGTGATGCGGGCCGAAGGGGTGGCGCGGGCCGTGCTGCACCAGGCCGCCGCCGGTCGCCGGCTGGTGATCGTCACCCCCAACCCCCTCACCTGGCTGCTGATGCCGGCGGTGGAAGCGGCCCGGCAGCTCTATTACCGCGCGGTCACACGGCGTCGCGATCCGTGAGGATCTCGCAGCCGTCGGCGGTGACGAGAACGGTGTGTTCCCACTGGGCCGAGAGGCTGCCGTCCTGGGTGACGACGGTCCAGCGGTCCCGCAGGGTGCGGCAGGCCTTGCCGCCGGCGTTGAGGATCGGCTCGACGGCCAGGGTCATGCCCGAACGCAGGGTCACGTTGGGCAGGTCGTCGGTGCGGTAGTTGAACACCGAGGGCTCTTCGTGGAGGTTGCGGCCGACGCCATGGCCGGTGAAGTCTTCAACGACGGCGTAGCCATGGCCCTCGACGTGGTCCTGCACGGCGCCGGCCAGTTCCAGCAGGGTGCTGCCGGCACGGATGCGGGCGAGGCCCTGCATCAGCGACTCCTGGGCGACACGGGCCAGCCGCCGGGCCTCGTCGCTGGCCTGGCCGACGCAGATGGTGATGCAGCTGTCGCCGTGATACCCGTCGAAGCAGGCCCCCGTGTCGACCTTGAGCAGATCGCCGTCGCGGATCACCCGCCGGGGACTGGGGATGCCATGCACCACCTCGTTGTTGATGCTGGCGCAGATGGTGCCCGTGAAGCCGTGGTAGCCCTTGAAGCTGGGCACGGCCCCCTCGGCGCGGATGCGCTTCTCGGCGTAGGCATCGAGGTCGCCGGTGGTCATGCCGGGCTGCACCATCTCGGAGATCTCGCGCAGCACGGTGGCGACGATGCGGCTCGAGCGCCGCATGATCGCGATCTCGCGGGCCGACTTGATCTCGATGCCACGCCGGCCCCGGTCGATGCGCGGACCGGTGGCCGTGAGGGCGGAGGCGGAGGAGGGGGTGCCGGGGCGGGAAGCGGCCAGCAGATCGGCGAACAGATTCATGCCAGGGGGGCTGACCAGCCCCTTCAAACTATCAACCCTGTCCCCATCGTCGAGGAGGCACCCCGTGACCGCCCTGCTGCCCGTGCTGCGCCGCTGGCACGCCCGCCTGGCGCCGGTGGTGCTGGCACCGCTGCTGCTCACGGTGCTGAGTGGCATGGCCTACCGGCTGCTGCGGGACTGGGGGGGGCTCAGCCGCGACAGCGTGCACCTGCTGATGCGGCTGCACGAGGGGGAATGGCTGGGGCCGCAGGGGGAGACGGTATACGTGCTGCTCAACGGCCTGGGACTGCTGTGGATGCTGGTGACCGGAGGGCTGATGCTGCTGCAGCGCTGGCAGATCCGCCGGCGGGGGGCAGGGCAGCCGGGGGGGGCAGAGCCCGGAGGGTAAGCTGGTTGTTTGGCCTGTCATCCGGCAACCGGGGTTGTCGATCCATCCGTCATGACCGCAGAGGAGAGCACCGCAGCAGCGGAGACCATCGAGGAGACCCCCGGAAGCGAGGAGACTTCTAGTAACGCCGTGGAAACCCCCGGCACCGTCGTGAACCCGGCCGGGCCGGGCCGCCGGCTGAGCGGTCGCGAACTGATCGCCGCCTTCGAGGCCGCCCAGCTCAAGGACGATCTGCCCGACATCTACGTGGGGGACACCGTGCGGGTGGGGGTGCGCATCCGCGAGGGGAACAAGGAGCGGGTGCAGCCCTACGAAGGCGTGGTGATCGCCAAGCGCCACGGCGGCCTCAACCAGACCATCACCGTGCGCCGCATCTTCCAGGGGATCGGGGTCGAGCGGGTCTTCATGGTGCACAGTCCTCAGGTAGCCTCCATCAAGGTGGAGCGACGGGGCAAGGTCCGCCGGGCCAAGCTCTTCTACCTGCGGGACCGGGTTGGCAAAGCCACCCGGGTGAAGCAGCGCTTCGATCGCTGAAGCGTCGTTTCATTGTCTCTTGCCGGTGCCTAGCGTGCATCGGCCGGGGGGTCGTCGACCCTGCGCCGTTAGTTCAGTTGGTAGAACGCAGGTCTCCAAAACCTGATGTCGGGGGTTCAAGTCCTCCACGGCGCGTTCGATGATCCCCCCGTCCAACTGTTGTTGTGGTTCTCAGGAGCGAGGTACGAAGACCCATGGAATTGGATCTGCAGCCGGGTGATGTGGTGAAGGTGCTGGAATCAGCAGCCCTCGGTTGGGTGAGGGCCCGGGTGATACGGGTGAAATCCGGAGGTCGGGTCGTGGTGCAGAGCGATCAGGGTCGTGAATTCACCGCCCGCGGCAACCAGGTGCGGCTGATCGAACCTGCCGGTTTCAGGCCCTGAGATGTTGATCCTCGCAGCAAGCAGCGGCGAGAATCTGGCGATGGCCCGGCAGATCGCGGCGGCCGCCGAGGCTGACGATGTCCATGCCGAAATCATCGAGCTCTGCCGCCTCGATCTGCCCCTGTACCTCCCCACCGCGCCTGACCGGGATCCCGGTCCAGGACTCGACCAGCTGGTGGGGGCCCTGCAGCGCCATCGCACCCTGTTCGTATGCGCTCCCGAATACAACGGGTCCATCCCGCCGGTGCTCACCAACGCCATCGCCTGGCTGTCGGTGCGCAGCGACGATTTCCGTTCGCTGTTTCAGCAGCGGCCGGTGGCCCTGGGCAGCCACAGCGGTGGCGGTGGCCATCGCGTGCTGGTGGCCATGCGCCAGCAGTTCGCCTATCTGGGTTGCACCGTTCTGGGTCGGGAACTGCTGGCCACAAGCCAGAAGCCCCTCAATCCCCAGTCCGTGAAAGAGCTGGTGGGCCAGTTGGATCGGCTGGACAGGTTGGCCCCCGCCGGTTGACGGAGGGCACCCCAGAGGCCCATAGTGATTGTTCCCCCGAAGGGGGTTCCGAGGTGATCCGACCGGTCCGCCGGTTCAGCCTCAGCGTCTGGGACTGTAGTTCAATCGGTTAGAGCACCGCCCTGTCACGGCGGAAGTTGCGGGTTCGAGCCCCGTCAGTCCCGTTCTCCTGAATTCGAGTGAGTTCCGTCCGCGTCCGTCTGGCCCCCAGCCCGACCGGCACCCTGCACATCGGCACCGCCCGCACGGCGGTCTTCAACTGGCTCTTCGCCCGTCGCCAGGGCGGCAAGTTTCTGCTGCGCATCGAAGACACCGACCGCGAACGGTCGAAGCCCGAGTTCACGGCCAACATCCTCGAAGGTCTGGCCTGGCTGGGGCTGCAATGGGACGAGGAGCCGGTGATCCAGAGCGCCCGCATCGATGCCCACCGCGCCGCCATCAGCCGGCTGCTGGCCAGCGGCCACGCCTACCGCTGCTACGCGAGCGAGGGCGAACTGGAGGCGATGCGCGAGGCCCAGCGCCAGGCCCAGCAGGCCCCCCGCTACGACAACCGCCATCGCCAGCTCAGCCCTGACCAGGAGGCGGCGTACCAGGCCGAGGGCCGCGAGGCGGTGATCCGCTTCCGCATCGACGACGACGCCGTCATCACCTGGAACGATCTGGTGCGGGGTCCGATGCGCTGGCAGGGCAGCGACCTGGGGGGCGACATGGTGATCGCCCGCCGCGCCCCCGCCGATGCCATCGGTGATCCGCTCTACAACCTGGTGGTGGTGGTCGATGACGCCGCCATGGCCATCAGCCACGTGATCCGCGGCGAAGACCATCTGGCCAACACCGCCAAGCAACTGCTGCTGTACCAGGCCCTGGAGCTGCCGCTGCCGCTCTTTGCCCACACTCCGCTGATCCTCAATGCCGAAGGTCGCAAGCTGTCGAAACGCGACGGCGTCACCTCGGTGTCGGATTTCAAGGCGATGGGCTACACCGCCGAAGCCCTGGCGAACTACATGACCCTGCTGGGCTGGTCGCCCCCCGAAGGAATGGGCGAACGCTTCAGCCTCAGCGAAGCGGCAACGGTGTTCGGCTTCGAACGGGTGAACCGGGCCGGGGCCCGTTTCGACTGGGACAAGCTCAACTGGCTGAATAGCCAGGTGCTGCACGCCCTGCCCCCCGTCGCGTTGCTGGAGCGGCTGCAGCCCCTCTGGCAGGCGGCGGGGCTGGCCCTGCCCAGCGATGGCCCCTGGGCGCTGGACCTGTGCCGCCTGCTGGCGTCCTCGCTGCTGCGGCTCAACGATGGGGTCGACCAGGCCCGACCCTTCCTCGAGCGGCCCACCCCCGACGACGACGCCCGCGCTCAGCTGGACCAGCCCGGCGCCCGCGAAGGACTGGCGGCGCTGCTGCCGCTGCTGCCCGACCGCGCCGCCGGCCTCGACGCCGCCACCGCCCGGGGATTGATCGACCAGGTCGTGGCCATCGCCGGCGTGCGCAAGGGGGTGCTGATGAAAAGCCTGCGGGCGGCCCTGCTGGGCAAGCTGCAGGGTCCGGATCTGGTGGACACCTGGTTACTGCTGCATCCCCTCGGCGAGGACCGCAGCCGGATCGAGGCCAGCCTCGCCAGCTGACGAATCCCCTGGCGGGTCAGAGCCCTGCACCAACCCCAGGCGGCGGGCCAGGGGAGGTGCCGTCAGGCCGTGGATGCCCACGGTCATCAGGATCGTGAGAAACACCAGACCCTGCAGGCGGCCGGCCCCGGCAATGCCTGCCGTCTCGAGGCGGATGGCGAACAGGCTGGCCACGGCGGCGGTGACGATGCCGCGGGGGGCCAGCCACATCAGCAGCAACCGCTGGGGCCAGGCGAGGGCCAGCCCCTGGGTGGCCAACCCCACCGTGAGCGGCCGCTGCACCAGCATCAGCACCAGCACACAGGCCACCCCACCGAAGCCGAGGGGGCTCAGCTCGGCCCACGACACATCGGCGGCCAGCAGCGGAAACAGCACGGTGATCGCCAGCTGGGCCAGCTGGCGGATCAGGGCATCAAGTTCTTCGGGGCGGCTGGCGGGCCGGCGGGCCACCACCCAGCCGGCAGCCACCGCCGCCGGCAGGCTCGATTCCTCCAGCTGGGTCTGGCAGGCACTGGTGAGCAGCAGCAACACCCCAAGGGTGATCTGCAACCGCAGGCCACCGCCGGGATCATCGGGCAGGCGCCGCAGCAGTTCCGACAGCAGCAGGCCGGTGAGCAGCCCCATGCCGACGCCGAACCCCAGCCGCAGCAGCACCCCGCGGGCCACCCCC
>CAMASU010000041.1 GCA_945861105.1 Synechococcus sp. UW140 | reverse complement strand
GTGAGTGACCGGCGGCGGGAGACCGGCCGCTGGGCGCTGGTGATGGGGGATGTGATGGGCAAGGGCATCCCTGCGGGTCTGCTGATGACCCTGTTGCGGGGGATGCTGCGGGCGGAGGTGATCACCGGCCATTCGCCCGATCGCATCCTGCACGACCTCAACCAGCTGGCCCAGGAGGACCTGGCCCATTCGAACCGGTTCGTGACGCTTTTCTATTCCGATTACGACCCGGTGAGTCGCCGGCTGCGCTTCAGCAATGCCGCCCACAATCCGCCGCTGCTGTGGCGGCGCCAGCGCCACAGCGTCGAGCGCCTCGATGCCCCCGGCCTGCTGATCGGCCTGCAGCCCGACGCCGACTACGGCGCTGAGCAGGTGCAGCTCGAGCCCGGAGACGTGCTGCTCTATTACACCGAGGGCGTCACCGAAGCTCTCGGTGCCAACGGCGACCGCTTTGACGAGCAGCGGCTGATGGAGACCCTCCAGAGCGTCTCCGGCACGGGCGCCACGGCCCAGGGGATTCTTGACCGCCTGTTCGAGCGGCTTGACCGTTTCATCGGTCCCGGGCGCCAACTGGAGGATGACGCCTCGATCGTGGTGCTGAAGGTGCGTGACGAGGTGGTGCTGCCCCCCCTGCCGGAGCCATCGCCGGCCGCTGCCTAGAGTCCGGCGGGGACTGGGCAGCCATGGCGGGTACGGATGGGGTCACGGGCGGCACCGGGGCCGGCTGGAGCGATCGTTTCGAGCAGGGCCTGCACCCGTTCATCGAACGGTTCAACGCCTCGATCGGCTTCGACATCACCCTGCTGCAGGAGGACCTCGACGGGTCGGTGGCCCACGCCCGCATGCTGGGCCGCTGCGGGCTGATCAGTGCGGAGGAGAGCGCGGCGTTGATCGAGGGTCTTGAGACCATCCGCCGGGAAGCGGCGGCGGGCACGTTCTGCCCGGGCCTTGAGGATGAAGACGTGCACTTCGCCGTCGAACGACGGCTGATCGCCCTGCTGGGCCCCCTGGGCAAGAAGCTGCACACGGGCCGCAGCCGCAACGACCAGGTCGGCACCGACCTGCGCCTCTGGTTGCGCCGCCGCATCGATGGCCTCGATGGACGATTGCAGCGGTTCCAGCGGTCGCTGCTGCAGCAGGCCCTCGACCACGCCGACACCCTCATCCCCGGTTACACCCATCTGCAGCGGGCCCAGCCGCTGCTGCTGGCCCATCACCTGCTGGCCTATGTCGAGATGGTTCAGCGCGACCGCGAACGGCTGGCGGATGTGCGGCGGCGGGTGAATGTGTCGCCCCTGGGGGCGGCGGCCCTGGCCGGCACCCCCCTGCCGATCGACCGGCGCGCCACGGCCGCCGACCTGGGTTTCGAGGGCCTGTATGCCAACAGCCTCGATGCCGTGAGTGACCGCGATTTCACGGTCGAGTTCGCGGCCGCGGCGGCGCTGATCATGGCCCACCTCAGCCGGCTGGCGGAGGAGGTGATCTTCTGGGCCAGTGAGGAGTTCGGCTTTGTGCGGCTCAGCGACCGCTGTGCCACCGGCAGCAGCCTGATGCCGCAGAAGAAGAACCCCGATGTGCCCGAACTGGTGCGGGGCAAGACCGGCCGGGTGTTCGGCCATCTGCAGGGTCTGCTGACGATGATCAAGGGCCTGCCCCTGGCCTACAACAAGGATTTTCAGGAAGACAAGGAGGCGCTGTTCGACTGCGTGCGCACCACGGAGGACTGCCTGGAGGCGATGGCGATCGTGTTCGAGGAGGGCCTGGCCTTCCGCCCCGAGCGGCTGGCCCGGGCGGTGCAGAGCGACTACGCCAATGCCACCGATGTGGCCGACTACCTGGTGGGCCGGGGGGTGCCGTTCCGGGAGGCGTATCAGCTGGTGGGCGGCCTGGTGAAGGGCTGTCTGGAGGAGGGGGTGCTGCTGCGCGACCTGCCGCTGGAGCGTTGGCAGGCCCTGCATCCGGCCTTCGAGGCGGACATCCATGCCGCGATCGACCCCCGCCGGGTGGTTGAGATGCGCACCAGTGAGGGGGGCACGGGCCATGGGCGCGTCAGGGAGCAGCTCGACCGCTGGAGTGCCCTGTTGCTGTGACCACCGCGACATCTGACGCCGCGCAGCTGACGGCTTAGATTGGAGTCTGATCTCCCGATCGCAGGAGATCGTCCCGCGTCCCCATTCAACGGTCCAATCGGTCCCTACGGCCAGTGAGTATTTTTGTCGGCAACCTCCCCTTCCGAGCAGAGAAGGAGGACATCATCGAACTTTTTTCTCCCTACGGAGAAGTCAGCAACTGCTCTCTTCCGCTCGAGCGTGACACCGGTCGCAAGCGCGGCTTCGCCTTCGTCGAACTGGTGGATGATGCCAGCGAGACCGCAGCCATCGATGCCCTTCAGGGCGTCGAGCTGATGGGCCGCCCCCTGCGCATCAACAAGGCCGAACCCCGGGGCGCCGGTGGCGGCGGCGGTGGTGGCGGCGGCTACGGCGGTGGCGGTGGCGGTGGCCAGCGTCGCGGCGGCTACGGCGGTGGCGGTGGCGGCGGTGGTTACGGCGGCGGTGGTGGTGGCGGTTACGGCGGTGGCGGTGGTGCCCCCCGTGGCGGCGACCGGGGCTCCGGTGCCCGGGGCTGGGAAGACCGCAGCTACGGCTCCCGCACCGAAGCGGCGCCTTACCCCGCCGATGCCCCCCGCGACAGCTTCGACGATGGCCGCAGCCGCCGTCGCCGGGGCGAGCGTTCGGGCACCTCGTCGGCTCCGTCTGAAGACTGGGGCGACTACGGCGGCGCCGAGGGCTGATCGCCCCCTTCGGGAACCGTCAGGTCCCGTGGGCCTCGAGCTGACGGGCGGCCTGTTCGATCACCTCGGGCCCGGCCCCGGGGGCGACGGCTGCCTGGGTCAGCTTCTGGCGCCAGCGCCTGGCGCCGGGGACCCCTTCGACCAGGTGCACCAGGTGGCGGGCGATGGCCCACAGCCGGCCCCCACTGCTGCACCAGCGGTCGCTGTAGTCGACCAGCCCCCGCAGCACCGTCGAGGCCTTCACGGTGCCGGTGCCGGTGCACCCGAACAGTGCGGCATCCACGGCCGCCCAGCGCAGGGGATGGTGGTAGGCCGCCCGGCCCACCATCACCCCGTCAACCCCCGCACCCTCCAGGGCCTGCTGGCACTCGGCCAGGGTTTCGAGGCCACCGTTCAGTTCGACCGTGAGCTGGGGTCGATCCCGCTTGAGGGCCAGCACCAGGTCATGCCGCAAGGGCGGGATCGTGCGGTTCTCGCGTGGGTCGAGCCCCTGCAGCCAGGCCTTGCGGGCATGGACGGCGAAGCGGCCTGCGCCGGCGGCGGCGACCGTGTCGACAAAGCTGAGCAGTTCGTCGTAACTGTCGCGGTCATCGATGCCGATGCGGTGTTTGACCGTGACCGGCAGGGGTGCCGCCGCCACCATGGCGGCCACGCAACGGGCCACCTGCGGTGGATCGGCCATGAGGCAGGCGCCGAAATTGCCCTGCTGCACCCGTGGGCTGGGACAGCCGACGTTGAGGTTGATCTCGTCGTAACCCCAGTCGTGGGCGAGCCGGGCCGCTTCGGCGAGCAGCAGCGGATCGTCGCCGCCCACCTGCAGGGCCAGGGGATGCTCGAGGGGATCGAAATCAAGCAGCCGATCGCGACGGCCGTGGTGCAGCGCCTGGGCGACCACCATTTCGGTGTAGAGGAGCGACCGCCGGCTCACCTGCCGCATGATCATGCGGAAGTGGCGGTCGGTGCAGTCCATCATCGGCGCCACACTGAAGCGGTGCGGCGGCGGCCCGGGGGTGGCTGCGGTGCTGGTTTCGGTGCTGTTCACTCCCCCATGCTGCCTGCCCCCCTTCTGCCCCTGCCGCCATGACCGATCCCGCCCGTCGTTCGCTGCTGCGTTCGCTGCTGACCTTGCCCCTCACCCTGCTGGGTGGGGCCCGGGGGGCGGCGGCCGCGACGGCCGCTGATCCGGCCTGGCGCCTCAGCCCCGACGAATGGCGCCGTCGCCTCAGCCCTGCGGCCTACAGGGTGCTGCGGCTGGAGGGCACCGAACGGCCCTTTACCAGTGGGCTCAACAACGAAAAGCGGAAGGGCACCTACCTGTGCGCCGGTTGTCGGCTGCCGTTGTTCGCCAGCAGCAGCAAGTTCGACAGCGGCACGGGTTGGCCCAGCTTCTGGCAACCGCTGCCGGAGGCGGTGGCCACCCAGGTGGATTACAAGCTGATCCTGCCGCGCACCGAGTATCACTGCCGCCGCTGCGGCGGCCACCAGGGCCATGTGTTCGACGACGGGCCGGCACCCACGGGCAAGCGCTACTGCAACAACGGTGTGGCGCTGGCCTTTGAGGCGGCGGCCTGAAGCGGTGGCCAATCTTGTGGTGGCAGGCGGTGGTGCCGCCGGGTTCCTGGCGGCCATCACCGCCGCCGAAGCCGGGCTGACCGGGGTGCATGTGCTGGAGGCAACGGCTGAACCGCTGGCCAAGGTGCGGATCAGCGGTGGTGGCCGCTGCAATGTGACCCATGCCTGCTGGGATCCGGTGGTGCTGGTGGGCCATTACCCCCGGGGTGGCCGGGCGTTGCGGGGTCCGTTCAGCCGTTTTGCACCTGCTGATGCCGTCGCCTGGTTCGCCGACCACGGGGTGGAGCTGATCACCGAGGCCGACGGGCGCATGTTCCCCAGCAGCCACAGCTCGGAGACGGTGGTGGCGGCCCTGCGCACGGCGGCCCATCGGGCGGGGGTGCAGCTGCACAGCCGCTGTGCGCTCAAGGGGGTGGTGGCGCCAGCGGCACCAGGGGAACTGTTCCGGTTGCAGCTGCGGGGTGACGGCAGCACCGACGCCCCGGGCCGGTGCCGACGGTTGCTGCTGGCCACCGGTGGCCATCCCAGCGGTCGCGGGTTGGCGGCAGAGCTGGGCCACCGGGTGCAGGCGCCGTTGCCGTCGCTGTTCACCCTGCGGCTGGCCGAACCACGGCTGCAGGCGTTGGCGGGGTTGGTGCAGGAGCCGGTGGGGCTCGAGCTGCAGCTGGTGGGTGGAGCCCGCCCGTGGCGCCAGCGGGGGCCGCTGCTGCTCACCCACTGGGGTTGCAGCGGCCCGGCCCTGCTGCGGCTCACGGCGTTTGCGGCCCGTGATCTGGCGATGGCGCAGTACCGCGGCTGGCTCACGGTCGACTGGACTGGCGGGATGGCGGAGGAGGAGGTGCTGCAGCTGCTGCGACAGCAACGCAGCACCTACGGCGGCCGCAGCCTTGGTGCCCAGCGACCGCTGGAGGGGCTGCGGCGGCGGTTGTGGCAGGCCTTGCTCGACCAGGCCGGTGTGGCGGCCGATCTCACCTGGGCGTCGCTGCCGCGGGCCGGTGAACAGCAACTGCTGCAGACCTTGGTGGCCAGCCGTTATGCCGTGGTGGGCCGTGGACCGTTCGGTGAAGAATTCGTGACCGCCGGCGGTGTGGACCTGGCGGAGGTGAACCTGGCGACGATGGAAAGCCGACGGCTGCCTGGCCTGCACCTGGCGGGTGAACTGCTGGATGTGGATGGTGTGACCGGCGGCTTCAACTTCCAGCACTGCTGGACCAGCGGCTGGCTTGCAGGCCGTGCCGTGGCCGCGGCGCTGGCTGCAGGGGGGAATTCTGAGGGCTGAAAGACCTGAGCGGTTTCCATGGTTTCAGAAGCCCAAACCCTGGTCTGATTCAGCGGTATCGCGATTGGATGCAGCCCCCCCGCCATCACGCGGGACATGGGTCGTGACGAGGAGGTGCGTGATGGCAAGGGTGGTAAAGACCGTCGCACGGTGTTGCCCCATGCCCTTGCGAGGACAACACCAAGGGCGCCGGCGGGATCCAGAAGGCTGTGCGTTGTGCTGTGCTTGCGGCGGGGATTCCAAAATCCTGCCACACCTCACTCCTTCCGTCATTCCTTTGCACCTCACTTGTTAAAGCGCGGTCAGAATATCCGCACTCTTCAAGAGCTGTTGGGCTATCCAGACGTCAATACCACCATGTTTTACGCCCATGTGCTGAACCGTGGCCCATCAGAGGTGAGCAGTCCAAGGGACCTTATGTAGCTTCGTCAACGCTCAAGATCAGAAGCGGTCGACGAACTTGGACATTGCCGACTTCCTCCGCGCCCGTCCGCTGTATCTTGATGTTAGAAGGTCCACTCATCGGTAGACATCTCTTCTGTGGTCAACCTTTATAACGTCGACAACACGCTCCTGATCATCAACGGAGTAAATGACCCTATAGTTTCCCTGGCGCACACGATATAGGTTGGTCCTCCCCGCCAGCTTTTCAGACCCTGGCGGTCTCGGCTGAGTTGCCAGTGATTTAATCTTATCAATCAATCGAGTGAGCGTCGCCTTGTCAGATATCGCCTGTAGTTCTTTGGCCGCTGATGGCTTAATCGAGAGACTACATTCGTCCACTATCTCTAAGGCCTATGACAAACTCCTCGAAGCTAGAGCTTGGCTCAGCTTGCCTCTGAGCAGCGTCTCTCAAATCATCAACATCTTCGGCTAATGTCATGCGCACCGCCTCGTTGACCATGTCCGAAATTGAGCGGTTACAGGCAGCGGCCCTTAGGCGCAGTGCACGGTGCACCTCCGAGTCGAAGTAGATGGTGGCCCGTTTAATTTCATCCATTGACAAACTTTAGCGCTTTGACGTCAGAACGTCAAGAAGGCGGGGCTTCCGGCGTTTCTCTGATCCTTCTAGTGCTGTCCCTGAGTGGCAGGCAAGGAGCTTAGGGTGGCAAAGCTAGGAGTTGTTGGCGGCCTCTTCATTCAAGGAGTGACCAAGGGAATCATCTGTCTTCCATGACGGCGGTAAATATGAAAATCACTGTCGGTAGTAAGGAGCAATGGCGAATCATTGATCTCCGCCAGCCGTATCAATGCAGCATCAGCAAGGGATGCGGGAACATTTTCGTACCGCTTAAACAAGGAACTGACAGAGCTAATCTGCTCCTGCAACACGAAAGGCAGTTGAACGACTCCTCGTTCGATGAACCGCAATGCCAATGAAGGATCAAAGCCCGACCGCTTGAGCAGAAAACAAGTCTCGGCAGCCACAGCCTCACAGCTCAGCAATGGAGGAGTCAATAGCCGAAACTGTTCTACAGCCCATTTGTGGTGAGTATCATTGCGACTTAGGAGGGCAACCCATGGCCCCGTGTCTAGCAACACCGCCATAATCAGCTAATGCCAAAGCCAGACAGGTGAGCAGAATTTGATGAAAGATCAGGCGGACCATCTTCACAACAACCTACGAGATCGGCCAAGAGATCAGCCGCGGATGGTGGCTGCGGGCTATGAACTTCTTGCTCTGAGGCCTGGAGGAACGCAGTCAATGCTCGTCGAACCAACTCAGACTTGCTGAGACGACGTCGTTGCGCCTGCGCTGTGAGCTGGGCATCAAGGGCCTCGGTCAGCTTGAGTGAGATCACCGCCATGGATCGGATCCCGTGAGACCTCACCATCTTAAGCCCTGACAGCCGGTATTACAGCCAGCGCTGAACGACCTTATTCGGATCAAGTCCGCGGTTTCTGCCCGCGCCGTCGACGCCACGCCTGTCAACAGGAGATTCTTGCTCTCTCTTCCCGATCCTTCGGACGCTCAAGATCAGAAGCGGGCAAGCGACCATCGCCGTTACAGATTTCCTCCGCTCCCGTCTTCTGTATCTTGATGTTAGGCTGGCGAGTGTGATGTGTACAGTGAGCTTATGCTTGCACGAGTTCACAGCATCCTAAACATTGCACCATAGATACTTGACTAAAAGTTAATCATGAGAACTTTTCCAGAGTATCCGTCGTCCCTTAAATACTCCCCCCTAATGTTGAATTTTCCAAGATCAAGATAGATCCATTCGCCATTCACAGTGCGTGCATATACTGAGAAGCGAAACTGATTACTAAGCTGCTTATACAGAAGACGCATAAGAGCATTTTTTCTTATAGTGAGTTTTCAGCCTTCATCAATTCCATGAAAAATCCATTTATCTCTGCCTTTCCAGTCCCACTTATTCAGACTGCATCCAATTGCTAGATATTCAACTCTTGTTCCGATGATCTGGGTAAGACCGTCTTCGATTCTACCTGTAACAGTAACTTGTATTATATTTACATCTTCTTGAATTTCAACAGCTCCGACTTTTAATATTGTTCCATGTGCAAATGACAATCGCTTTTTGAAAGAAGAGTTGTCGAACGCCCACAGGAAGGGATTGTCTTCTGTGAAGGGTGAAGCTGTGTCTCGGATTATTTTAAGCCTCGCAACAACATCGTTTGCATGCGCAGGGTTTGTCAGATCTATTACCTTGAATATACTTGTATCAAAAGGCAGTGACTTTATGCTCTTTGCCCATCTCGCGCGGATGCCGCAGCCGGTGAAAGCGCAGATAGCGCCGCGTCTGCAGCAGCTCGCGATAGCGCTGGATCAGTCCGGGTGGCTGGGCTATTGGGGGCATGCTGGCTTCGATCATCGGCTTCTATGACGTGCAGGCGGCACGCTCTGGTTTCGAACGGTTCCTTCCCTGGACCTGGTCGGCCCTGCGTTTGATCAGGCGAACTGCCCCCATCACTTGATCTTGTCGAACACGCTGAACATCGGCAGGTACATGGCCATCAGGATCGACCCCACGATTCCGCCCACCAACACGATCATCATCGGTTCCAGCATTGCCGTCATCGCCTTGACTGTTGCTGCAATTTCGTCTTCGTAGAAGTCGGCCACCTTCGACAGCATTCCATCCAGCTGGCCGGTTTCTTCGCCGATGGCCAGCATGCTCATTGCCATGTCGGGGAATACCTGCCGTCGGCCCAGCGCATGGCTCAACATGCCCCCCTCCTGCACCTCATGCTTTGAGGCCTCCACCGCATCCGCGAGGATGCTGTTGCCGACCGTGTCGCGCACGATGTCGAGTGCCATCAGGATCGGCACCCCCGCCCGGCTCAGCGAACTGAATGTGCGGCAGAACTGGGCCGTGGCTGTCTTCTGGATCAGATCACCGAACAGGGGCACCTTCAGCAGCAGTGCATCGATCCGCCGGCGCCCCCCATGGCTGGCATACAGCTGCCGCAGCCCCCACACCAGCAGCAGCAGCAGCCCCGCCAGCACCACCGAGAACGACGACCGCAGCAGTCCGCTCAGATCGACCATGAACTGGGTGAATGGCGGCAGTTCAGCCCCCAGTTCCTTGAAGATCCCCGCAAATGTGGGGATCAGAAAGATGGTCATGCCCAGAAACACCAGAATTGCTATCGCCAGCACCGTCAGCGGATAGCCCAGTGCCCCGCGGATCTGGTTGCGCAATTTGGCATTGTCTTCCAGCAGCTTGGCCAGCCGCTTCAGCACCTCTTCCAGCACCCCACCAGCTTCGCCCGCTTCGATCATTGCCACCGTCAGCTGGTCGAACACCTGCGGCCACCGCCGCATCGCCGCCCCCAGCGATGCCCCCTGGTTCACGTCCTGCTCCACCCGTGTGATCGCCCGCTTGAACAACGGCAACTTCTGCTGCCGTGCCATCAGGTCCAGGCTGCGCACGATCGGCACCCCCGCCCCCACCAGGGCCGCCAGCTTGCTGGCGAACACCGCCTTCTCCTTCACCCCCGGTGCCTGCTCCAGCTGCAAACGCAGCCCCCGCTGCACCTTGTCGACCCGTTCGGCTTCGGCCTTGAGGCTTAACGCCAGCACTCCCCGCTGCCGCAGCAACCGCTTGGCCGTTTGCAGGTCTGCCGCCGCCACGCTCAGTTGCTGCTCACGCCCCTGACGATCGCGGTACGTGGCCAGGAACCGGGTCATGGTGCATCACCCAGCAGCCGCACCAGTTCATCGGGCTTGCCGGCCTTGGCCAGCCCCTCCTCCCGTTCGATCTCGCCCGCTTCGATCAGGTTCGCCAGCGCCCGTTCCAGCGTCTGCATGCCGTACTGGCCACCGG
>CAMASU010000040.1 GCA_945861105.1 Synechococcus sp. UW140 | reverse complement strand
CGGCGCAGGCATTGCGGGGGTTGGCGAACGGGGCCTCGCCGCGCTGCTCCCGTTCGGCATTGATCGCGGCGAAGGTGTCGTCCCTCATCAGGGCCTCCCCCCGCACCTCCAGCCAGGCCGGCGGGTCCGGCAGCTGCAGCCGCAGGGGCACGGCGGCGATGGTGCGCACATTGGCCGTGATGTCTTCCCCCCGCTCGCCGTCGCCACGGGTGGCGGCCCGCACGAGCACGCCGTGCTCGTAACTGAGGGCCAGGGCATTCCCGTCGATCTTCAGTTCGGTGACCAGGGCCAGATGCTGCCGGTCCAGCAGTCGCTGCAGGCGTCCGAACCACTGGTCCAGCTCTTCGGTGCTGAAGGCATTGTCAAGGCTGAGAAGCGGCAGCCTGTGCTGCACAGCGACGAAGCCGTCGGCGGGGGGGCCGCCCACCCGCTGGGTGGGACTGTCGGCGCTGCGCAGGTCGGGCCGTTGGCCCTCGAGGTCGTGGAGTTCGCGGTAGAGGCGGTCGTAGACCGCGTCCTCCATCACCGGGGTGTCGAGCACGTAGTAGGCGTGGGCGGCGCGGTTCAACAGCTGGCGCAGTTCCTCTGCCCGCAGTGCCTGGGGATCGGCGCTGGCCATGGCAACCCGTCAGGCCTTGGCCACCCGGGAGATGCGCTCCACCCGCCAGCTGTCTTCCACCTTCACGAAGGTGAAGTCGAGGGGCAGTTCGTCACCGCCGTCGGCCTTGAGCTTGACGGTGAGGGTCACGGCTCCGTCCTGCAGGCGTGGGCGGCCTGATTTGAGGTTGCGGTAGCGGTTGAGCTGCAGCCCTGCCAGGAAGCGGATGAATTGTTGGCGGTTGACGTGCTGCCGGTAGGTGCGGGTGGTGAGGAGGTATGCCGCATCCACCCGGCCCGAGGCCACCTGGGTGAAGAACTGCTTGATCAGCGGATTGATGCCGCGGGCACTGAGCACCAGTTTCACGGCGCTCACGGTCCAGTAGAGCAGCAGGGCGCCGGCCCCGGCGAGCAGCAGTTTGCCGCTGAGGTTGCGGATCAGTGACCAGTCCAGATCCATGGTGGGGCGAGGGCGGGGCCAGCGACGAGGTCGCACGAGTCTGCAGGACGGCGGGGCCCGACCGCGGCACAATCGGCGCCATGCCCCTGGAGCCCCTGCTGCCCCTGTTCCATCGGCTCGACCGGGAGCATTTCGAGGGCCGCCTCGGGGCCCTGGCCGACCCCCCCCTCAGCCTGCGCTGGAGCGATGGCCGCATGACCCGCACCGCCGGCCTCTACCGCCGGGCCCCCGGTCTGTGCGAGATCGTGCTGTCGCGACCGTTGCTGGTGCCCTTGCCGCGGGAGGCGCTGCTCAGCACCCTCTGCCACGAGATGATCCACGCCTGGGTCGACCGGGTTCTGCGTCTGCGCGAAAGCCATGGCCCCGGCTTCCGCGCCTGCCTTGACCGCATCAATGCCGCCCAGGACGCCTTCCAGGTTTCCCTGCGCCATCGCTACCCGTTGCCCCAGCGCCCCGCGGCGTGGCTCGCCCGCTGCCCGGGCTGCGGCACCGCGGTACCCTGCCGCCGCCGCCGGGCGGGGGTGGCCTGCCGCGCCTGCTGCGAACGCCATAACGGTGGCGTCTGGGATGCTCGCTTCACGTTGCGCTTTGAACCGTCGCAGGGAGGGACCGGTGGCTGAATTTCTGGGGGGCTGGCTGGTCAGCGGTCTGGTGATCACCCTGCTGGGAGTGGTGCGGGAGGCGGGCCAGCGGCGTTCGCTCCCTAAGGTGCAGGGACCCCCCTGAGGCCCTGATGCCGGAAGGCGCCCGCCGCAGCCGCCGCCCCGACCGCTCCCTCGAGGAACGGCTGGAGGGCTGGATCGACCGTGGTCTGGACTTCGTTGATGGGGTGGCTGCCGGCCGTGGCGCCGCCCCGCGGCGGCGGCCCCTGGAGGCGATCTCCCGCCGCGGCCAGGCCCCGGCTGCCGACGGCTGGGAGGACGACTGGCCCGATGATGCCAGCTTCAGCCTGAACCGCTGGCAGCGCCCCGACACGGCGGCTCCGGCCCCCCAGCCCTCATTGACGCCGCCGCCGCAGGACGGCCGCCGGCCCCTGCCGCGCTCCAGCCGCCGGCGCCCCTGAAGCGCCCCGATGGCGGCGCTCCTTAACGGCCCGTTAACCGCCGGTGCGGAGCCTGCCAGCAGTGCACCGCCGCATCACCCATGGGTCAGCTGATCGTGCTCGGCTTTGACAAGGCCGAGGAAGCCGAAGACGTCCGCCGTGAACTGGCGGCCCTGCAGCAGGAGCACCTGATCGCCCTGGAGGATGCCGTCGTCGTCGTCCGTGGCGATGAAGGAAAGGTGGAGTTGCGCCAGGCGGTCAATCTCACCGCCGCCGGTGCGGTCAGCGGTGGCTTCTGGGGCACCCTGGTGGGCCTGATCTTCCTCAACCCCCTCCTCGGTGCCGCCGTCGGTGCCGGGGTGGGTGCGGCCTCGGGGGCCCTCACTGACCTGGGGATCAACGATGGGTTCCTGCGGGAAGTGGGCGACACCCTCACCGCCGGCTCCGCCGCCCTGTGCCTGCTGGTGAAGGAAGCCACCGTCGACCGGGTGGTGGAAGAGCTGCGCCGCCATGCCCCCCATGCCCGGCTGCTGCGCACCAACCTGAGCCACAAGGACGAGTCGCATCTGCAGGAACTGCTGCAGAAGGCCAGCCGCGAGGCCGAAGCCCTGCGCCTCAGCTGAACGGCGCCAGCAGCGGCCGGCCGTCGTCCCGGCGGATCACCACCACGCCGGGGCGCGGTTCGGCATCGCTTGCCCCCGAAGGCCAGTTGGACCCCAGGGGCACCCAGCGCAGCTGCTCGAGGCTCTGGCCGTCGCCGGTTCTGACCGTGAAGGCGCGGCCTTCGCGGGCCATGGCCCGCCGGCGGCCATGGGCTTCGCCCGGATGCTGCACGGCCAGGAAGAGGCTGCGGCCGTCTGCGCTGAACTCGGGCCCCGTGAGTTCACATTCCATCGGTCCACTGGCGAAGCAGTAGGCCTGGCCGGCCCCGGGGCCCGCCAGGGGGATCACCCAGCAGCTGTTGTTGCCGAAGGCGCCGCCGTTGCGGTCGCCATTGAGTTCACCGGTGCCGATGTCCGAGACCATCCACAGGGCGTCGCCGCCCGGATCGAGGGCCAGGTTGTCGGGGTTGGCGAATCCGAGCCCCCCGTCGGCGGGGGTGCCGCCGGTG
The DNA here is from genome assembly GCA_945861105.1 of Synechococcus sp. UW140. Classification (GTDB taxonomy): domain Bacteria; phylum Cyanobacteriota; class Cyanobacteriia; order PCC-6307; family Cyanobiaceae; genus CAIQIA01. The sequence goes on along the minus strand of CAMASU010000040.1, from coordinate 6,785 downwards.
GCCACCATCCGCCAGCGGAACCGGCCGGGACCGGTCTCGCTGAGGCGCATGATCCAGCCTTCGTTCCAGGGGGTCTGGCCGCGGGGACCACGGAAGATGCGTGGATCGGGGATGCCCTCGTCGCTGGCCAGGCCCGAGGTGAAGGCCACCAGCAGATCACCGCTGCGGGGGTCGAGTTCGGTGTCCTCGGGCCGTGCCGTGCCGGTGATGCCGGCGGCGTTGGCGGCGTAGTGGACGTCGATCAGCAGTGCCCCCAGGGTCTCCTGGTCATCGCTTCCTTCGTACAGGTCCCCGAGGGTGGGGTAGCGGCGGGCGTAGGCGGCGATGGCGTCGGCCTGCTCGAGCCGTTCGACGCCCCCCCGGCGACGGTCGCTGTGGGGCAGCAGCACCGGTCCGGCCAGGGGCGCCACCGGCGTGTCGGGCCGCAGGGGGCGCCATTCGCCCGTGCCGTCGGGATGGAACATCGCTCCGGCCAGGGTGCCCTCGGTCAGCAGGTCACTGTTGCGCCGGTCCGTGGGGTCGGTCACGCGACCGCGGCTCTCGTAGCGGTAGAGGTGGCCGCCGCGGCGGTCGCAGCCTGAGTAGACGACGAGCGGTTCGCCGGCGCGGGCGCGCACGGCCACCGCTTCATGGCGGAAACGGCCCAGGGCCGTGTGCTTGCGGCCCGGATCACCGGGGTCGGCCGGATCGATCTCCACCATCCAGCCGTATTTGTTGCCCGCCAGGCCGAACGGATTGCCGAGGCCGTACAGGGACTTGGCGGTGCATTCGAAAGGCCGGGCCGCCGGCGGAAAGCTGCTGCCGTCGGCATGCACCTCTTCAGGCACCTGACTCTGGAAGTTCTCTTCGGCGCTGAGCACCGTGCCCCAGGGGGTGCGGCCGCCGGCGCAGTTGGCGAAGGTGCCGATGGTGCGATCCCCCAGACCGTCGTCATAGCCCCGCCGCTGGCGGCGCCGGAACACGCGGGCGGCGGGCCCGGTGCTGCGCAGCTGTCGCTCCGGATCGCCGAGCCCTTCGAGGCCGGTCAGGCGTCGGTCCTGGGGCCCGGGGTCCCGTTCCCAGTCGCCGCTGCCGCTGCGGCGCAGGCGCAGCACCCCAAGGCCCTGGTCGGTGAGGGCTTCGCGGGCGAGGCTGCGGATCTGCCTGCGCAGGGGATCGTCGGCCGCCAGCGACGAGGCATCGATCCGCCCCCCCCGCTCGGCCAGGGCCGCCACGACGGCGTCGTAGGGCAGGGGGCGGCCGGTGGCGGCGCTGAACCCCTGGCGCCAGGGCAGGGGGCTGATGTATTCGAAGTTGACGGTCAGCAACGCCGTGCCGTCACCCGTGTCGCGCAGGGCCAGGTAGTCGTTGTTGAACCCGAAGCGACCCTGGCCCACCGGATCGCCCCACACCGCCAGCAGGGTCTGGCGGTAGCCGGGGGGCAGTTCCAGCCGGTCGCTGATCTCGACCACCCGGTAGCGGCGGCGCTGGTCGGCCGGCGTCAGCCCGTCGGTGGGCAGCGGCAGGGGGGTGGGCACCGGCTGAAAGGGGACGGCCGCCGGTGGGCCGTTGCCCCGGCCCAGGGCCGGACCGATCAGCAGGCCCCCGGCGCCGACGCCGAGAAGCTGCAGAAAGCTGCGACGCGACAGGTCCATCGGTGTGGAGGTCCCGGTGGGCGCACCCTACCCGGCATGTTCCCATTGCCGACAGCCCTGGCTAGGGATGGAGCAGAACCTGCACACATCACCATGACCCTGTCAACCCTGCCCCTGCGGGCCCTGCTCGCTGCTTCCGGGATGGCTCTGCTCACCCTGCCGGGCGCCGCCTCGGCCCAGGGACTGGCCCTGTCGCGATCGACCACCGCCCCCGCCGGCGAACCCGAGGTGCTGGAGGTGATCAGCCTGCGGAACCCCTGTGACGAGGGGACGGCGTTTTTTCACGAGTATGGGACGTCCGTGATGACGCAATACGGCTATCGCAGCTGCCCGATTCCGCTGTTCTGAGAGCCGGCAGGCGGTAGTCCACGCCGAGCAACTGCAGCCGGTCGTTGACGGCCGGCACCAGATGGCCGGGCAGGTCTTCGGCCATCTGGTCCGGGGTGGTGCTGATGGCTTCGGATCCCTCGGCGAGGGCCGCGAGCAGCTCGGCCCACTGCTGCACCAGGCGGCTGTCGTCGAGGGGCTTCAGGCCGCGGTCTTCGATCAGCCGGCCGCAGCGTTCGGCATGCCAGAGGCTGCTGCGGTTGGCGTTGGCTTCGGGGCGCCGGAAGGCGACACCTTCGGCGATGGCCCGTTCGTTGGGGAGGCCGTCGGCATCGCGCAGGCCGGCCTCGCTGAGCAGTCGGCCGCAGCCCACGGCCGAGAGGCCGTAGCGGCGACCCAGGTCGGTGAGGGTCACCCAGGGCTGTGGGGCTTGCATGGTGCCGGATTCCGACTGGTTGCATGCTGACGTGGATAGAAAAAGCCGCAACCTGTCAAGTTCGATTTGGTGCAAACCCTCACAACTTTTTCAAAAGTTCATGATCGTGGTGGGAGGGTCCCAGCCAGGTCTCCAGGGCAGGGCTGAACACCTCGCGGATCACCGTCAGGGCGCGGCCGCCCCGGAAGAAGCGGTATCGCCGGCTCCAGAACGGTCCGTCCGTCCCCCACCGCTGCTGCAGCCAGGGGGCCTGCACCAGGGCCAGGCCATCCACCTCCCGGAACAGCTCGGCCCGGTCGGCGGTCAGCGATCGCCAGATCGGTTGCTCCCGGTCCTGCAGGTGCCGTTCCGCCAGGGCAACATTCCACCAGCTCTCGGCCCAGGCCAGGGTCCGGGGGCCGCAGCGCAACCACACCTGTCGCCGCAGCAGCGGCGGCTCGAGGTCGCCGGTCTCGGGCGGCAGCCCAGGGTCGCCGCCGGGGTCGGCGGCCATGGCCAGCAGCTCCACCTGCACGGGTTTACCGCTCAGCAGCTGGAAGTGGCGTGTGGGTCCACCGTCCCCCAGCAGCAACAGCCGCCAGGCCGGTGTCAGTTCACGGCCGTCCAGGTGGGGGCTGCGCCAGACGATCTGCGGCGAGGGCCTCAGGGTGGTGATCGCTTGAAAGGCGGTGGCGGCAACGCTAACGGCCGAGGCTGAGGCTCCGCCGCTCGTTGCCCTGGCCGATCTCGACACCGTCGGCCGTCACCCCCAGCAGCCTCCAGCCTGTGCTGCCGATCCCCTCGCCGGCGGTCACCGACAGGGGGCCGGCCGCGGTCGAGAAGATGGCACTGTCACGCTGGCCGGCGGTCTGCACCACCCCCAGCAGTTCCGGCGAGGGCGCCCGCTCCAGAGCTGGAGGCAGCCGTGGCGGTGGCAGCCGCGGCGGTGGTGGTGGCACGGGCACGCGGATCGGCGGTGGGCCGGTGCGTCGGGTCAGCTCCTGATGGCGGGGGGGATGGACCCGTGGCCGGGGCGGAGGCGTGAGGGGCGCCCGGGGGGGCGGAGGCGTCAGCAGCACTGGCTCTGGGACCGGTGCCGGGGCTGGCGTTGCCGGGGCGGCCGGGGTGTCCAGGGTCCGCAGCCGCTCAAGCATCCGCCACTGGCGCTCCTGCTGCAGGTCGAGCTGAACCCGCTGCTGGGTCTGCCAGAGATGGACCATCCCGCCCACCAGCAATCCCAGGCCCACGCCCGTGACCATCAGCCGCCGCCGGGCTGTCGGAGCCGGAGCCGGGGCCGGGGCCGCCGCCGGCAGGGCCGGTGGGGGCGGATCGGTCCCGATGAACACCCGGTCCATCACCTGCTCGGCCCGCAGGTCCCAGAGGGCCAGCTGACTGGCCACCGCCTCGTCTGGGGCATCCTGTGGAGGTCGGCGGTCCAGGGCCCGGGTGCAGGTGAACGACCCTATCGATCTGCGGCCGCCGGAGCAAGCGCCGCACGCCGCCGCTCCTGCTGTTCCAGCCAGAGCAGCAGCGCCGTCACATCGGCGGGACTCACCCCCGGCAACCGGGAGGCCATGCCCAGGTCGACGGGCCGCTGCCGTTCCAGGCGTTCGCGGGCCTCACGCGACAGGGTCGTGATCTCGGAGTACACGGTCTCCGCCGGAATCGGCCGCCGTCCCTGGTCCTGCACCCGCCGGATCTGGTCCTCCTGGCGGGCCAGATAGCCGCTGTATTTGACATCGATCTCGGCTCCTTCGCGCACCTCCCGCGGCAGGGTCCCCGGGGTGAGGCCAAGGCGCACCAGATCGTCGGCGTGGACCCCCGGACGGCGCAGCAGGTCGGCCAGCAGGATCGAACCGCGCACCGGTGCCCCGGTGAGCTGTTCGACGGCTGCGGCCGCCGGCTCCCCCGCCCGCAGGCGGACGCTGTCGAGCCGGTGTCGCTCGGCGGCGATCGCCTCCTGCTTGCGCTGGAACAGCTCCCAGCGGCGGTCATCGATCAGCCCCAGCTCGCGGCCGAGGGGGGTGAGCCGCCGGTCGGCGTTGTCGCCCCGCAGCACCAGGCGGTATTCGCTGCGGCTGGTGAGCACCCGGTAGGGCTCCTGCAAGTCCTTGGTCACCAGGTCATCGATCATCGTGCCGATGTAGCTGCCCTCGCGGGGGAACTGCACCGCTGGCTCCCCCAGCCCGTAGCGGGCGGCGTTGAGGCCGGCCACCAGGCCCTGGGCGGCGGCCTCTTCGTAGCCGGTGGTGCCGTTGAGCTGGCCTGCCGTGAACAGCCCCCGCACCCGTCGCGTCATCAGCGACGGCAGCAGCTGCGTCGCCGGCAGCATGTCGTAGTCGACGGCGTAGGCCGGTCGCAGCATCACGCACTGTTCAAGGCCGGGCAGGGTGCGCAGCAGCTCCAGTTGCAGGGATTCGGGCAGCCCCGTCGAAAAGCCCTGGATGTACAGCTCGGGGGTGTCGCGCCCTTCGGGTTCCAGGAAGATCTGATGCGAGGGCTTGTCGGCGAACCGCACGATCTTGTCTTCGATCGAGGGGCAGTAGCGGGGTCCGCGGCTGTCGATGAAGCCGCCGTAGATGGGCGTGCGGTGCAGGTTGTCGCGGATCAGCCGGTGGGTGGCTTCGGTGGTGCGGGTGATGTGGCAGTCCATCTGCTCGCCGCTGTGCCAGGCCAGCGGGTCGAACGAGAAGAAGCGGTCGGCGGCGTCGCTGGGCTGGGCTTCGAGGCGATCGAGGGCCACCGTGCGCCGGTCCACCCGGGCCGGTGTGCCGGTCTTGAGCCGTTCGATCCGGAACCCCAGCCGCTGCAGCGCTTCGGTGAGCCCTTCGGCCGGCTGCTCGCCGGCCCGGCCGGCGGGCATGGAGCGGTCCCCCACCCAGATGCGGCCCCCCAGGAAGGTGCCGGTGGTGAGCACCACCGCCGTGGCGCTGTAGCTGCTGCCGAAGTACGTGCGCACGCCCACCACCCGGGCGTCACCGCTCGCCGGGTCCCCCTCCACCACCAGGTCGGTGACCATGGCTTCCCGCAGGGCCAGGCCTTCGCTGGCATGCAGCAGCGCCAGCATGGCGCGGCTGTAGGCGCGCTTGTCGGTCTGGGCTCGCAGGGCCCAGACCGCCGGCCCCCGGCTGGCATTGAGCACCCGTTTCTGGATGGCGGTGGCGTCGGCCAGCCGGCCGATCACGCCGCCGAGGGCATCGACCTCATGCACCAGCTGGCTTTTGGCCGGGCCCCCCACGGCGGGATTGCAGGGCTGCCAGGCGATGCGGTCGAGGTTGAGGCTGAACAAAGCCGTGCGGCGCCCCAGCCGCAGGGCAGTGAGGGCCGCCTCGCAGCCCGCGTGGCCGCCGCCCACGACGATCACGTCGAAGTGCTCGCTGGCCGGGGGGTGCTGGGACTGGTCGCTGCGGTCGTTCACGCCCTCGGGGCCCCGCGATCGTGGGTGCGGAGGCTGTCTGTTCTTCAATCTATGGGCTGTCTCTCAGCTGGGTGGCGCTGCGGGACCCGTGGGGTTGCCCTTGGATGAAGGGTCACCCGATCCACCCCTCTCCCCACCGAGCCCGATGGTCACAGCCCCGAGTGTGCGTCCGCTGATCCTGGCGTTGCTGGTCGATGACGGTGTGCCGGCCCCCTGGTCGGCGCCGGCCCTGGCCACCATCCCCGACGCCACCCCCCTGCTGCAGGGCCAGCTGGAGGGGGCGGCGACGCCCGGTGAGCGGGTGCAGATCCTGGCCGGTGGACGAGTGCTGGGGGAAGCCGCCGTCGACCCTGTCACCAGTGCCTGGTCGTGCCGCCTGACCCTGCCGCCCACCTCCGGCACGGCCTACACGCTTACCGCCCGGCTGGTGGGTCCCACCGGCCTGGTGGGGCCGCTGTCCGCCGGCTGGAGCTTCCGGCTCGACACCGTCGCCCCCCTGGCGCCCCGGGTGGCCCTGGTGCTCGACAGCGGTGCGACGGCCAGCGATCGGGTCACCAGCGATCCACGCCTGCGGCTGACGGGGCTGGAGACCGGCGCCACCTGGGAATGGACCGTGAATGGCGGCCTGAGCTGGACCACTGGCGTCGGCAGCGGCTTCAGCCTCGTCAGCGACGGCCTGCAGACGGTGCAGGTGCGCCAGCGGGACGGGGCCGGCTGGCTGTCGCCACCGTCGCCAGGGCTGGCCGTGCGCCTCGACCGGATCGCCCCCACCACCCCCGCCAGCCTTGACCAGGTTCCCGTGGGCACCACCGGCGATCCGCGGCCCCTGCTGCGCGGCCGCCTCTCGGCCCCCCTGGCGGACGACGAGCAGGTGGTGGTGCTGCAGGGCAGCAAGGTGCTGGGGCTGGGGGTGCCTGACCTCGACCGGCTCGGCTGGAGCCTGCAGCTGGAGCTGCCTGCCAGCGCCGGCACCACCATCGCCCTGACGGCG
>CAMASU010000039.1 GCA_945861105.1 Synechococcus sp. UW140 | reverse complement strand
GGGCCGGCCGGGCAGCACCACCAACGTGCGCACCACCAGGTCCGCACCATGGCGTTGGCCCAGCAGCAGGCCCCGCAACTGGCCATCGACAAACGCCAGCAGCGTCAGGTGGGGATCCAGCACCCCCTGGCGCTGCGCCAGCCACTGTTGAACGGTCTCCAGCGGCATCGGCAGATAAAAGGGCTGGCGTGCGAACCCCGCCTGCACCAGCCGGTGAATCTGGGCTGGCAGGCCGGCACCCAGCACGGGGGGCAGGCCGGCCAGCTCATGCACGGCCACCATTGCCAGCGGCTGGGGCCATGGCCTCGATGGCAGCTCCCAGGGGGCCCCCTCGCCAAGCCGCCGTGAGAGGTAAGGCGCCTCGATGCCGAAGCCGCAGCGATGCAGATGGCCGATCCACTCGGGCCCCGGCTGCGGTTCGCCGGCAAACCCCAGGGCCGGTCCCGTGCGACAGCGATAGGCCCCCCAGGTGTTGCCATCCATCGGGGCCAGCACCCGCGTGCAGCCCTCAGCGGCCAGGCGCCGACACGCCTGCCGCAGCACCGCCACTGCCGCCGCCGGATCCGACGCCTGCAGACCCCCGATGCAGCCCACCCGCTCGCCCGCCAGCGGCGGAGTATGGCGCCACCAGATCGCCGCCTGCGCCCGGTCCCCCAGCCCCCACAGCTCATCGGCCGGCCACAGCCCTGACCGTTCGTCCACCGGCATCTGCCGCAGACCATCAGCTGATGGGAGCGGCGGCGCCGGCACCATCGCCAACACCAGCCGCCGATAGAAAAACACCCGGTCCTGGCGATGCAGCGCCGCCGCCCGCTGGTCTTCTGCCCGCCAGGTGCCCGCGGGGGCCAGGCGGCCATCCCGGTCGGCCACCCGGTTCCAGGCCACCAGCCGGGCCCCGGCGGCGGCATGGCGATGCAACCGCCCCAGCAGGGCCGTGGTGGCCTCGGGGGAGAGGTACTCAAAGACATTGCTGAGGTTGAAGCGCTCGATCGCCCCGGCACCGTGGGGCTCTGGCGCCAGATGGTCGACCAGGTCCCCACACCACACCTCCAGCCGTTCGCGGTGGCGGCGGATCGCCTGTTGCTGCGCCGGCCGCAGGGCCCGGGGCAGCACCGCGCCGTAGTGGCCGTGCACCAGCCAGTGCAGATAGGGGTTGTCGCCCGGGTCAAGCTCCACCACCACCTCGCGCAGGCGCTGCCGCAGCAATGCCGGCTGGCTGCCGCTGCCGAAGCGCACCTGGGCCGGAGCGGTGCCCAGATGACCCAGGGCCCAGCGCGAAAAGCACAGCTGCATCAGCCAGCGCCAGCGATGGCTGTCCCAGTGGCGGTCATGCCAGTCGACCCGCTGGTCTCGGGTCAGCCCCTCGAACAACGGCCGCCATCGCTGGCCGCCCCCCAACAGCGGCAGCACCGCCCGGCGCACCAGCTCCAGATAACGCTCAAACCGACCGGCCCGCAGCAGGCCCCCCGCCACCAGCGCCGGCCGCTGGTCCCAGAACACCGCCACCGCCGGCGGCAGCAGCGGTCGGCAGCGGCGATACAACGCCAGCCGATGGGCGGCCACGGTGCCGGCCCGGGCGGAGCGGCAGGGCCAGGCCCCCAGGAACTCGAGCAGCGATCCGTGCTCCAGGGCCGTGATGGCGGCGAGCTTGAGCTGCAGCAACGCCAGCTGGGCCGGGTTGCGGTCCACCACCAGCAGCCGCGCCGGCCCCTCCGCCAGCAGCGCCAGGCTGTTGTCGCCCCCCGAACCGATCGACAGCACCAACCGACCGGCCACGGGGCCGAGGGCCTCCACCAGCAGATCGGCGTCTTCCCAGCACTGGCCGTAGCCCAGCCGTTCAGCCATCCCCCCCGCGGGCCAGTAGCCGCACCCGACCGCTGGCTCCATCGATCTCGATGCGGTCGCCATCCACCAACCGTCCGGCGATGCCGGCCAGTTCGGTGACCATCGGCAACCCCACCTCCCGCGCCACGATCGCCACATGCGACAGGGCACTGCCCCGTTCCACCAGCAGACCGGCGGCATGGGGGAACAGCAGCACCCAACCGGGATCGGTGGCCTGGGCCACCAGGATCGGCCGGGCCCCCGTGCCAGGACGCCGCTGCTCCAGCCACAGCAGCGGATCACCCACCCGTTCCACCGCGGCCTGCACCCGTCCGGGGGAACAGCCCAGCCCCTGCCAGCCCTCTGCCCCAGGGCCGGCGGTGGCTGGCGGCGGCAGATCGAGGTGGGGCAGGCCATGGGTCTCGAACCGCCGCGGCAGGGGCGCCGCCGCCCGCTGCAACAGCCACTGGCGTTGGCGCAGGGCCGCAAGACCCCGCAGGTCGGTGCAGGTGCAGGTGCCCTCCACCAGGGCCAGCAGCTCCTCCACTTCGAGAAAGACCGCGTCATCGGCCCGGTCGAGCACGCCCTGCTCGGCATAACGGCGGCCGAGGGTGAGCAGCAGCCGCCGCGCCTGGCCGAACACCCGGGTGCGTTCAAACCGCAGGTTTTCACGTTCCGCCAGCAGCCGTCGCAACCGCCGCCGCAGCCAGCCCAGCAGCCACCGCTGCCCGGGCCGACAGTGTCGCGGCAGGGTCGGCACCACCATCGCCGCCGGGCGGCTGTCCTGGCGGCCGGCGGCGGCGGCCAGGCTGCGCAGCAACGGCAGGGGGTCATCACGCAGGGTGCGCGTCTCGAGCTTCAGCTCACCGAGGCAGCGGTCACCGAATGCTTCGAGGTAGCTGTCGATTTCGGCCTGCAGCCACGGCCGCCCCGCCATGCCGCGGGCGATGGCCTCGGGCCCGCCGGTCGCCAGCAGCCGCACCAGGTCGGGCTCGTGGGCCAGCTGCCGCCCCAGGGCGGCGATGCGCCGGTGCGGTTCGGCACTGACGACTGCGCCCAGATCGCTGATCCAGGCCTGCAGCAGGCCACCGTCGGCATCAAGGCGCCAGCGGCGCAGCAGCCCCCCCAGCACCCCGTAGACCACCATCGCGAAGAAATCGTTGATCAGCGGCGCATCCCACTGGCTCAGCAGCTGGCCTTCGAGGCGGCGGTAGTGCTGCACCAGCTCGTGGGGATCGGCCCCAGCGAGGGCCGCCAGGGCCGTTGGGGTCAGCAGCACCCGATCCAGCCGCCGCCGGAAAGCCCGCCGGCGCCGTTCGAGCCCCACCGCATGGCCGACCATGCCCAGCAGCATCCGCAGCAGCCGCCAGCCATCACCCAGGGCGGCCGTCGGCGGCTCAAGCCGCAGCCGATCCCGTTCCGCCGTCTCCAGCGGCTGCTGCACCCCCAGCATCTGCTCCAGGAACGGAGCATTGAGGCGATAACCGGGCAGCAGCGACAGCACCCGATACCAGCTCTGCAGGTTGTAGTAGATGCGGCCGTTGTGGAAGCCGATCATCGTCGCCAGCACCCCCCGGTGGCGACGGATCAGCGCCGGCTCCACCCCCATGAAGCGGCAGAACCCCGCATACACCTCGGTGTAGGCCTTGCGGGCGAACGAAAAGGTGAGCGGTGTGGTGACACCTGAATAACTCTCGACGATGTTGCTGTTGTCCCACAGGCCCACGGCGCCGCCAGCCGCCGGGGGCGGCCCCAGCCGGGTGATCGGCCGCACCTGCAGCAGCCAGATCCGCCCTTCGGCATCCAGGGCCCACTCCACATCCTGCGGTCCCCCCAGCTGCCGCTCGAGGTCGGCGAGCAGCTGCTGCAGGCGCTGCAGCACCTCAGGAGCCAGCAGCGGGCGGCCGGGATCGAGGGGGTGCTGCTCGAGCACACGACCATCGCCGGCCAGGCAGTAGCGATCGCCGCTGCAGCGGCCCGCCAGCAGGTCGGCCGCCACTCCGGCCACGGCCTGCACCAGGGTCACTCCCCGGCGGCCACTCACCGGATCCGCACCGAAGGCCACCCCCGCCACCGCGGCCGGCAGCATCGGCTGCAGCAGCAATGGCGGCGGTCCCGCCTCGGGGGCAGCGGCCCCCAGCAACTGCCGGTACCGGGCCAGGGCCGGCGACTCGTCGGCGGCCCAGATCGCCGCCACCGTGGCCTCGAGGGCGGCGGTGGGCACGTGCAGGCGGGTGGTGTACTGGCCGGCGAAGCTGTGGTCGCGGCCGTCTTCGGCCCCGGCCGACGACCGCACGGCCCAGCCGTCCGGGGCCGCCGGCAGGCCCACCAGGGCCGACGCCGGCCACGACCAGGGGCCCCCATCGCCCGGCGGCAGCAGCACCACCCCCGGCCAGACCGGATATCCCAGGGCCGCCAGCTGCCGCAAGGGCCCCGCCTTGCCGCCCAGCCGTGCCAGCAGTGGCGCCGACGGCGGCTCACGATCCAGCAGCGGCACCACCTGCAGGGCCGGGGACTCTCCGCTCATGGCGCCCAACCCAGGCCGAGATAGAGCACCACGATCCACAGATTGGTGGGGCCGGCCAGGGGATGGGCCCGGCCCTCCGGCAGCACCGGCACGGGCGCCAGCCAGGGCCGGACGCGCCCGAGGATCAGCAGCAGCGGCGGGGTGAGCAGCAGCGGCAGCGAGACCTGCGGCACCAGCACGGCGGCGGCGATGGCACCGGCGACCGCAAGCGCCAGGGCCAGTAGCCACACCCCCACGGCCCCCCGCCAGCCCCAGCGGGCGCTGTAGCTCTCGACGCCGACCGGCTCAGCCCCGGGCCGCCAGGTCTTGCGGGCCAGCTCCAGCCCCAGGGCGGCGCCATAGGTGCACACCAGAAACGGCAGCAGCCGCAGAGGCAGGGGCCATGGCAGGGCGGTGGGGGGCAAAGCCACCGCCATCGCCAGCAGCGCCAGCAACGGCACGATCAGCAGATGGCTGAGGGCGTAGAGGCCCAACCGCTGGCGCAGCCAGCCGGGGCAGAAGAACTCGGCGCTCATCAGCAGAAACCAGCCCCACACCAGCGCCAGCAGCGGCAGGGCCGCCGGGCAGACCAGCAGCAGCAAGCCCCACTGCAGGGCCGCCGCCACCGCCGCCAGGGCCGCCAGGTCGGCCAGGCTCAGCAGGCCCCGGGGCAGGGGCCGCTGGGGCCGCCAGCGCCGGTCGGTCTCCAGATCCTTGACGTCGTCGGCACAACGCATCAGCAGAAACTGCAGCAGCACCACCGCCGTGGCCGTGAGCATCGCCGCCGGTGCCACCGCCTGGCCGCTGACACGGCCGCCATGGCTCACGGCAGCGGCACTGAAGACCAGGATCAACGGTCCGTGGCGCTGCAGTGGAAACCGCTCGGCCAGGTACTGCCCGAAACGGTTCAGCACGGTGCATCCCCCGGGCCGGCCGCCGCCAGGGCAGCCTCCACCTCGGAGGGGCTCCAACCGCCCCGCAGCAGATCGGCGCGGATGTGATCGTCATCCCCACCCGCACGGCGACGCCGCTCGACGTAGCCGCGGAGCCCGGTGTTCGACGACCCCGAGCCGAACGAAGGTCTGAGGGCCTGAATCTGCGGCCAGCCCAGCGGTCTGATCAGATGGAACAGCACATAGCAGCTCACGGCCCCCAGCACGTAGGCCATCGCCAACCAGAAGACCCCACCGATCCCAAGGGTGCAGACCGTGGACACCGCCAGCAGTTCAAGGGCGCTCTGAAGCGAACCGAGCATCAGGGCCAGCTGCATCAGCAGCAGCAGCAGACCCAGCAGCACATCCCGGAGGAGCGGTGACGGCGAGAAGGAGCGGGAGTCGTGGGCCATGGATGCAGGGGTGCCTCAGAGCCGGTTGTCGATGGCCACGTCCCAGTAGCGGATGAAGCCGATCACAAGCGCCATGTAGCAGGGAATGGCGAAGGCGATCTCGATCGGCGCCGCCAGCACAGGAATGGTGAAGCCACTGAAGTTGGCGACGGCACTGGGGCCATAGACGCGGATGCCGGCTGCCACCAGGCCGTATTCAATCGGCAGGGCCACGGCGGTGGCGAGGGCGAGGGCGAGCAGGAACCGCATCGCCACCGGCAGCAGGGGGCCGATGCGGGCCACCACCGCAGCGGTGATCGCGATCACCAGCACCCACAGCCCCGTGAGCAGCAGCGACACGTCGCGATGCAGATAGGACCAGGCCGGCAGTCCACGGTTCGTGACCATCGGCTCGACCATCAGCTCAAACAGCAGCACCGCCGCCAGGGTGAGCAGCACCCCGCGGCCCCAGCGGATCCGTCGCATCGGAATCAGCAGCACATCGTCAATCACCAGGCACCAGTAGCGGTAGAACCCCAGCACCAGGGAGGTGAACACCGGCACGTAGTAGAGAACCGCCACCGGCACCCCGTCGATCCAGCCCCCCACGGCGGCCCCATGCACCTCCGGCGCATAGCTGCGGATCCCCAGCCGCACCACCAGCCATTCCAGGGGCACCACCAGCACGGTGAGCACCACGACATTGAGCAGAAACCGGCGCCAGGCCCGCCAGCGGGGCAGCAGCCGGTCGCCCAGCTCCACCACCAGCAGGAACAGCACCGACCAACCGAGGGTGAGCACCCAGCTCACGTCGCGGTAGAGGTAGGCCCAGCGCCCCAGATGGGCGTTGTGCCACATCGGTGCCGTGAACAGCTCGAAGATCAGCACCCCCAGGGCCATCACCCCCAGGCGCGGGGCCAGGCGATCGACCCGCCGCGACAGCAGGGCCAGGCCAGCGCCGCTGCCGGCCAGCACCATCAGCTGGAACAGCACGCCCTCCACGGTGGCGGCGCGGTCCACGGCACAGGTGCTGAGGGGTTGCAGGTCCATGGCTCAGACCGACAGCGGCGGCACGGGGCGGGAGCGGCCGGGCTCCACCCCGGGCCGCTGCAGGCTGGTGGAATCCTTCACCTTGCAGCCCCCCCACTTGGCCTGGGCAAAGTCGGGATCACGGCTCAACCGTTCCCACACCTGCCAGAGCGGCTGGTCGAGCACATTGCCGAAGACGGCGTGGTTGAAATCGCACGACATCACATCGCCATAGGGAGACAGGTAGAAGTAACTGGTGCCACAGGCGCAGCCGACGCTGCGGTGGCTGGTGATGTAGGCCGAGAACACCACCCCCGGATACCGGGGATCGGCATTCCAACCCTCGGCCGAGCGCACCATCGCCTCCACCCAGTCGCCATGGTCGACCAGATCGTCGCGGTGCTGCAGCCGGCCACAGGGCAGGGCATCGAACACCAGCAGCTCGTGGGCGCCGACCCGCCGCGCCAGCTCCACCCGCCGCGGCAGTTCCCCCGCCGCCCAGTCCTCGGGTGTGAGGGTGGTCGAGATGCCCACCGAGAGGCCGGCGCGGCGGGCGGCCTGCAATCCCGCCAGGGCCCGCCCGAACAGGCCAGGGGTGCCGCGGCGGCTGTCGTGGCCAGCGGCATCGGCGGCATCAAGGCTCACATAGACACTGTCGAGGCCGGCGCGGCGCAGCTCGCGGGCCCGTTCGGCCAGATGCCAGCCATTGGTGAACAGCAGCACCGTCGACAGCCCCTTGTCGACGCTGCGGATCACCTCCGCCAGGTCGGGGCGCAGCAGCGGTTCCCCACCCACCAGGTTGATGATCGACACCCCCAGCTGCTGGGCATCGCGGATCACCTGCCGCAGCTGGGCCAGATCAAGCAGGGGGCGACCGGGCTCCTCGACGGCGTCATAGAAGCTGCAATGGCCGCAGCGGGCATTGCAGCCGTCGGTGACGGCAATGCTCATCAGATTGGGCAGGTTGCGGTTCTGAATGCCGCGGTAAAGCGTGCGGGCAATGAAATGGGCGGCTGGGCCACTGAACAGGGCCGGCGTTGACAGCGAATAGACGGGATGACCGTCGCGGACGTGAATGATCTTGTTGTGGTTGAGGTAAATGCGGTACAGCACATCGACAAAGGTGCAGCTGCTGTCGAGGCCGCGCCGCAGCAGGAACCAGCGCAACCGCAGGGCCTGGGGCAGGGTCCACGCACTCCTCATGACGGCACCGTATCCAGCCCCTCGGCCGGGCCACCGTTCCGGGGATTCTCTTCAGCTTCGCGGCGCCGTCGGCCCGGGCACCTCAGCGGTTGAGACGCTGCATCTGCCAGGTCACGAGGGTGCCGAGCGGACTCCAGAGCAGATAAGGCACCAGCAACAGGGCCGCCAGGGGCACCTGCGGCGCCAGCACCACCGTCAGGGCCACCCCCCACACCCAGCCCGCCAGGCCGATGCCGGTGCCGCTGGCCAGGCGGCGGGTGCGACAGATCAACCAGGTGTAGCTCTGCACCAGCAGCAGCAGCCCCAGGAAGCCCAGCATCAGCCCCCAGCTGCCGGTGCGGCTCCAGCTCAGCAGGGCCGCGGCGTAGAAGCAGAGGTAGATGACCAGCCAGATCAGCGGGATCAGCGCCTCGAAGGTGAGCCAGGCCGGCCGGCGCAGGCGCAGGAACCAGGCGAATTCCTCGGCCGAGGGGCGCAGCAGCCAGGCCACGGCCAGCAGCACCAGCAGAATCACCAGAGCGGCGACCACGGCGGTTCTCCCCACATCTCCCCAGCCTGCCTGGGCGGCGGGTGATCATGGGGGCACTTCCGCACAGCACCGATGCAAGCCCGCTGGAACGGCGCCGTGGTCGCCAGCAGTGACGACATCGTCACCGTCGAAGGCAACGCCTATTTCCCACCCGATGCCCTGCAGGCCGACTGCTTCCGGCCCTCCAGCCATCGTTCGGTCTGCGGCTGGAAAGGCGAAGCCCACTACTACGACGTGGTCGTCGACGGCCAGGTGAATGCCAACGCCGCCTGGTTCTACCCCGATCCCAAGCCCGCCGCCAACGAAATCCGCGGGCGGGTGGCCTTCTGGAAGGGCGTTCAGGTGAGCGGCGGCTGACCCTGCAGCGGCCGGCCGGCATCGAGATCGAAATCGTCAAAATCGAAGCCCGGCCCCACGCAGCAGCTCACCAGGCTCCAGGCCCCCAGGCTGCGGGCGGCCTGCCAGCAACCGGCGGGCACCACCACCACCGGCTCCAGGTCGGCCTCGTCGGGGCTGAACCCCAGCCGCCGGCTGCTGACCGCCTGGTCGCGATCGGTGCTCAGCAGCAGCTCGAGGGGCGCACCATCGATGAAATGCCAGCTCTCATCGGCCCCACGCACCCGATGCCAGCGACTGGGCCCGTCGGCTTCCAGCAGGAACAGAATGACGGTGAGTGCCGCGCGTTGGGCCCCATCGGCGCGGCTCACCTGCTGCGGGCTGCGATGGATCTCGCGGTACCAGCCACCCTCCGGGTGGCGCTGCAGGCCGAGGCGGCCGATCAGCATCCGGCCGGTGTCGAGGGGCTGGTCCACGGGCATCCCGGCCGGAGCCGATAGGGTCTGCGTTCAGATTGCCCCACGTCGCCTCCCGACCCCCGCCATGAACCCGACTGTGAAAGGTGTGCTGTACGTGAGCGTGTGGGTCATGCTGTGGGGCACCGCAGCATCCCTCGCTGATTTCGTGCTGCTCGACCGCGGCGCCTATGCCAGCGGAACCCCAGGCCAGGCCATCACCTTCGTCTCCTACGGCATCGCTGCCGTGGTGCTGGCGGTGAAGTTCTCGGGCCGGTTCCTGCGGGCGGATTCCTGATGACAGCGACGCTGCTGCTGGCCCACGGGGCCGGAGCCCCGATGGACAGCCCCTTCATGGAGACGATGGCCGCAGGGCTGACCGGGAGGGGCTGGCGGGTGCTGCGCTTTGAGTTCCCCTACATGGCCCAGCGGCGGCTGGACGGCCGGCGGCGGCTCCCCGATCGGTTGCCGAAACTGCTTGCGGCCTTTCGTGCCGAAGTGGCGGCGATGCAGGGCCAGGGGCCCCTGGTGATCGGCGGCAAGTCGCTGGGCGGACGGGTGGCCACGCTGCTGGTCGACGAGCTGGCCCAGGCGGGGGACGTGTGCGGCTGCCTCTGCCTGGGCTATCCCTTCCATCCCACGGGCCGCCCGACCCAGCTGCGCACGGAGCACCTGGCCGGTCTCACCACCCCCACCCTGATCCTGCAGGGCGAACGCGACAGCTTCGGCCGTCGCGACGAGGTGGAGGGTTACGCGCTGGCACCGGCGATCCAGCTGCAGTGGATCCCGGCCGGCGACCACAGCTTCCGTCCCCCCCGCGCTTCCGGTCACCGGGAGGTCGACAACCTGTCCCTGGCGGTGGAGCTGGCCGATCGCTTCTGCCGGGAGCTGCCGGCGCCCGCCCCCCTCAGCCCCGGCTGAGCACCTCGTGGGTGGCCGAGGTCCAGGCGCCGCTGGCGTCGTAACGGCGGATCAGCCGTTCGAGGCGGTCGGGGGA
>CAMASU010000038.1 GCA_945861105.1 Synechococcus sp. UW140 | reverse complement strand
ACCTCCTTTCCCCGGCAAGACCACCGCGACCACTTCCGTCGGCAGGGTTTCTTACGCGGTCTGCGCCAACCTGATGCCCCACGCCTCCAGACAGAAGCTGTGGCAGCACAAGTTGGTCTGGAGCGGGTTGTGTTCCATTGCGAACAGTCGTCTCGCCGCTCCGTGGCTACCACAGGAAGGCCCATCCATTCCAGCCATGGCCAGCTACACGATCAGCATCGAGGGAGGCTCCAGCTTCGCCTGTGCCGATGACACCTACATCCTTGATGCCGCCGAGGAGGCCGGGGTGGATCTGCCCTACTCCTGCCGCGCCGGTGCCTGTTCCACCTGTGCTGGCCAGCTGGTCAGCGGCTCCGTTGACCAGTCGGACCAGAGCTTCCTCGACGATGAGCAGATGGCCAAGGGCTTCGCGCTGCTCTGCGTCAGCTATCCCACCTCAGACTGCACCATCAAGGCCAACGTCGAGGACGATCTCTGATCGCCTCAGCGCAGCCGGGTGAGGGCGCCGTATCCCTTGAGCCAGCGGTTCACCCGTGGCTTGAGGGCCGGCGGCACCTCATGCAGCAGCTGGTCCAGTTCCATCGCCCCCAGCCGCCGCAGATCCCGCACGTCCACATGCCAGAGCATCTCGGCCTCGCGGATCAATCGCGCCAGCGTGCGCGACCGTTGCCAGCAGGCCAGCGGCAGGGTGACGGCGGTATCGGTGGGGGATGACCTGGCCATGCCCCCCACAGTGGTGCGCCCCGGCCGGGTTGGGCCCTGGCCACCGGGGGATTTCAGAGTGCTGAAGACAACTGCTGCAGTCCTGCGCCGCCACAGGGCCTCAGCCCTCCAGCACCTCGGTGGCGAAGGGCAGGGCCAGCCGCTGCAGCTGGCGGTCACTCAACCGTCGGGTCCAGGCGCCTTCGACCGGATCGTTCCAGCGAAACCCGGCCTCTTTCGCCAGCTGCCGCTCGCCGTAACTCACCACAGCCCGCAGCAGCAGCCGTGGTTCGCGCCCCTCCTGCAGCAGCCTCGGCAGGTCGTCGCAGCGGCGGAACACCTCGGCCAGGTAGATGCAGTCGGTGAGCGCCCGGTGGGCTGACCACACCGGCACCCCATGGGCCAGGGCCAGATCGCGCACCGACGGCCGTGGCCGCAGGCCCAGGTCGGCGGGCCAGTCGATGTCGTCCATCGTGCACAGCCACGGCAGGCCCAGGTCGGGCAGGGGGCCGCGGCCGAACCAGGCCCGATCGAAGGCGGCGTTGTGGGCTACGGCACAGTCGGCGTCGGCCGCGAGGCTGGCCAGCAGCTCCAGACCCTGACGCCAGGGCTGGGGCAGCCGCGTGCAATGGGCCGGGATCCGGTTGATGGCTTCGGCCGGGTTCGCGGCCACCGGCAGCAACACCGACAGCTGGGCCAGCACGCTGCGTTCGGGCACCGAAAACAGCACCGCCCCCACCTCGCAGCACTGGTCCTGCTCGGGATCCAGCCCCGTTGTTTCGGTGTCGAGGATCAGCACCGCCTGGGATCTCGGCGCAAGCAGGTCGATCAGGTCGCTCTGGGTCCAGTCGTCGGGCAGGGGCACCATCGGGCCGTTGCGCTCACCCCCCATGCTCCCAGCACGACACCGCCAAGGCCAGCGGCCTGTCTAGGGTTGAGGGGTCGGCTGAGCTGCGTCCATGGCCATCGCTGTCGGTGATCGGGCCCCCGACTTCCGTCTGCGCGATCAGAACGGCGTCGAGCGTGCCCTTCAGGACGTCCAGGGTCGCCCCCTGGTGCTGTTCTTCTATCCCAAGGACGACACCCCCGGCTGCACCGCCGAGGCCTGCAGTTTCCGTGACAGCCACGCCGATCTGCAGCAGCTGGGCGCCGAGGTCTGGGGTGTCAGCGGCGATGGTGCCGCCAGCCATCGGCGTTTCGCTGAGCGCCACCAGCTGCCGTTTCCGCTGCTGGTCGATGAGGGTGATGGCCTGCGCCGTCGCTTCGGTGTGCCCCGGGCCCTGCTGCTGCTTCCCGGCCGGGTCACCTACGTCATTGATGGCGACGGCATCGTGCGGCTGGCCTTCAACGCCATGCTCGACGCCACTGCCCATGTCACCGAGGCCCGCCGCTGCCTGCAGGCCCTGCGGGCCGCATGACCTGGCGCCAGCGGGGCGAACTCTGGATCTGCGATGGCTCCCCGGGTGGGCCACGGCTTGAGTTCATCGGTGGGAACGGCCTCGGCACCAGCCCCCAGCTCAGCTATCGCCGCCTGCTAGAGGCCCTTGCCCGTCGCGGTTGGACCCTCGTCTGCTGGCCCTACCTGCCGGGGTTTGACCACCAGCTGTTGGCGGCCCAGGCCTGCCGTTCCTTTCGCCGAGACCGCGAACGCAGCGGCGCCAGCGCCGCTGCCACCCTGCGCCTTGGCCACAGCCTCGGCTGCAAGCTGCAGCTGCTGGCGCCCGATGGCGGCCGGGGCTGTCGGGCCACGGCACTGATGAGCTTCAACAACTACGGGGCCGAACGTTCGGTGCCCCTGCTGGCCGAACTCGGCCCCAGGCTCGGGGTGCGCAGCGAATTCAGCCCCTCGCCTGCCCGCACCCTCGCCTGCGTGCGCGAGGGCCATGGCCCCCCCCAGAACCTGCTGCTGCGCTTCCGCGACGACGGCATTGACCAGAGCGCCGAGCTGCTGGCCGCCCTCGCCTCCCGTCCCCATGACGCCAGCGTGCTTGAAGAGCTGCCCGGCGACCACCTGGCCCCCGCCAGCGCCGGCCTCAGGCAGCAGTGGCTGGGGGGCGCCGGCGACGGTGGCCGCCAGCGCCAGATCGAGACCATCGCCGCCACCATCGACGGCTGGTGGCAACGCCTCAGTCCTGGCGCTGTCTGAACAGCTTGCGCAGCTCCAGGTACACCAGCAGCAGCAGCGAGAAGGCCACGCTCAGTCCCAGCTCTCCCAGGCTGATGGCATGGGTGCCGAAGAACGATTGCAGGGGCGGCACGTACACCAGGGCCAGCTGCAGCAGGGTGGTGACCACCACCGACAGCACCAGCCAGGGATTTCCGAAGGGGGCCAGCTGCCAGAGGGGCCTCTGGGATCGGGCCGACAGGGCATGGCCCATCTGGGCCAGGCACAGGGTCGTGAACACAATCGTCTTCCAGCGATCGGGCACCAGCCCAGGATCCGCCGGCAGTGGGTGGCGGGCCACCAGATACATCTGCAGCACAGCGATGGCGGCGAAGACCACGCCCACCTCGAGGATGTAACGGCCCAGGCCCCGGGCAAAGATCGTCTCGTTACGGCCGGCGGGCCGCCGGCGCATCAGGTCTGCATCCGACGACTCCACGGCCAGGGCCAGGGCCGGCAGGCCGTCGGTCACCAGATTCATCCACAGAATCTGCATCGGTGAGAGGGGCACCGGCAGGCCCAGGATCGGTGCCAGGGCGATGGTGATCAGTTCACCGACGTTGCTGCCGAGGATGTAGCGGATGAACCGGCGCACGTTCTCGTACACCAGCCGACCTTCCTCCACAGCGGCGACGATGGTGGCGAAGTTGTCATCGAGCAGCACCATGTCGGCCGCCTCCCGGCTGACGTCGGTGCCGGTGATGCCCATGGCGACGCCGATGTCGCTCTGCCGCAGGGCGGGGGCGTCGTTGACCCCATCGCCTGTCATCGCCACCACCTGATGACGCCGCTGCAGGGCCCGCACCAGGTCGAGCTTCTGCTCCGGCAGCACCCGGGCGAACACCGAGGTATGGGCAATGGCCTCCTCGAGGGCCGTCGGGTCGAGCTTCTCCAGATCTCGCCCGGTGAGAACCGCCGCCTGGTCGCCGGCCTCCACCAGACCCACCTGGCGGCCGATGGCCAGGGCAGTGCGGGGATGGTCGCCGGTGATCATCACGGTGCGCACCCCCGCCGAACGGCAGAGGCCGATGGCCCGGATCGCCTCCGGACGGGGCGGATCCATCGAGCCGATCAACCCCAGCCAGCAGAGACCTTCTTCGTCGGAGGGTTCCACAGTGGCCGGCAGCCGCTCAGACCAGCTCCGTTCGGCGAAGCCCAGCAGCCGCAGGCCATCGTCGGCCAGTGCATGGAACCGTTCGTGCAGCTGCTGATGGTCGCTGTCGGTGAGAGGGCGGATCCCCTCGGCGGTGGCGATCGTGCTGCAGTGCTCGAGCACCCGTTCAGGCGAGCCCTTCATCAGCAGCAGCGGCGAGGGTTCCTCCGGCGCCGCCTGCACCAGCACCGTCATGCGCTGCCGTTCCGAGCTGAAGGGCAGTTCGGCCACCCGCTCGCGCCGCCGGCGTTCCCCGCGGGGTGACACGCCGGCGGCCACGGCCGCCGCCAGCAGGGCGGTCTCGGTCGGATCCCCCTGGGCCGGGGGATCACCCTCCTGTTCCGGTTGCTGTCCGTCGTTGCAGAGCACCGCGCACCGCAGCAGCGGCGTCAGGGTGCCCGCCGCGGCAGGCCGGTCATCCGAGGGCTCCAGCAGCTGCACCGTCATGGCATTGGCGGTGAGGGTGCCGGTCTTGTCGCTGCAGATGGTGGTCACCGAGCCCAGGGTCTCGACGGCGGGCAGGCGGCGGATCAGGGCCCGCCGCTGGGCCATGCGCACGGTGCCCATGGCGAGGCAGACGGTGATCACCGCGGGCAGGCCTTCGGGCACGATCGCCACCGCCATGCTCAGCGACACTTCCAGCAGCTCGGCCACCGGATGGCCCAGCAGCGCACCGACGACCACCACCACCGCCACGAGGGCCATGGCAGAGCCCACCAGAATCTTGGCCAGCTGATCAAGCCGTTCCTGCAGGGGGGTCGGGGCGGGGGTGCTGCTCTGCAGCAGGCTCGCGATCCGTCCCAGTTCGGTGGCGGCGCCGGTGGCCACCACCAGGGCGGTGCCGCGGCCATGCACCACTTCGGTGCCCTGGTACAGGCAGTTGATCCGTTCCGGCAGGGCGGTGTCTGCCTCCAGCACCACACCCGCGTCCTTGTCCACCGGCAGCGACTCGCCGGTGAGGGCAGCCTCCTGCACCGCCAGCCGTGCCCCCTCCAGCAGCCGCAGGTCAGCGGGCACCCGGTCGCCGGCTTCCAGCAGCACCACGTCACCAGGCACCAGCTCGTGGGCAGGAATGGTGTGCTGATGGCCCTGCATCCGCACCTTCACCATCGGTGTGGCCATGGCCTGCAGGGCCTCCAGGGCCTTTTCGGCCCGGCTTTCCTGCACATACCCCAGCAGGGCGTTGAGCAGCACGATCACGCCGATGGCCACCGCGTCCTTGGGAAACTGGCCCGTCTGCAGGTCCAGCACCGCCGACACCACCGCCACGGCGATGAGCAGCAGCAGCATCACGTTGACGAACTGGTCGATCAGGATGCGCAGGTTGCTGCGGCCTCCTCGACTGGGCAGTCGGTTGGGTCCATGACGTTCCAGCCGCGACTGGCGCACACCCTCGGGCAGGCCCTGGGCGGGGTCCACCTGCAGCACCCCGGGCACGGCCTCGCTGGCCAGGGTGTGCCAGGCCGTCGGGGCCGGCTTGTCGAGAACGACCGAAGCTGAATGGGTCATGAATGGGGGCTGACCGGTGCCAACCTACCCCGCAAATCTCAGCCCTCACCCCGCAGCTGATCGAGCACCGAGCGGTCCTCGAGGGTGCTGGTGTCGCCCTGGATCTGCTGGCCGGCGGCGAGCGCTCTCAGAATACGGCGCATGATCTTGCCGCTGCGGGTCTTGGGCAGGGCATCGCTGAAGCGGATCTCATCCGGGCGGGCGATCGGTCCGATCTCGCGTCCCACATGCCGGCGCAGCTCTGCGGCCAGTTCGTCATCGCCGCGGCGGCCGCTCTCGACCGTCACAAACGCCACGATTCCCTCCCCCTTGAGCTCATCCGGTCGACCCACCACCGCCGCCTCGGCCACGGCGGGATGGCTCACCAGCGCCGATTCGATCTCCATCGTTCCCAGCCGGTGACCGGAGACGTTGATCACGTCATCCACCCGGCCCATCACCCAGAAGTAGCCATCGGCATCGCGCCGGGCGCCATCCCCGGCGAAATAGATCCAGCTGCCATCCGCCGGGCGGATCTCTTCCCAGTAGCTGCGACGGAACCGGTCGGCGTCCCCGTGCACCGTGCGCATCATCCCCGGCCAGGGGCGGCGCACCACCAGGTAGCCCCCCTGGTCGGCCGGCTGCGACAGGCCGTCGTGGTCGACCACATCGGCGGCGATGCCGGGCAGAGGGAGGGTGGCCGACCCGGGCTTGGTGGGGGTGGCCGCCGGCAGCGGGCTGATCATCACCCCGCCGGTCTCGGTCTGCCACCAGGTGTCGACGATCGGGCAGCGGTTGCCGCCGATCACCTCCCGGTACCACATCCAGGCTTCCGGGTTGATCGGTTCCCCCACCGTGCCCAGCAGCCGCAGGCTGGTCATGTCGTAGCTGTCGGGCACCGTGCGGCCCGCCTTCATGAAGGCGCGGATCGCCGTCGGAGCGGTGTAGAGGATCGTGATGCGGTGCTTCTGGATCAACTCCCAGAACGCCCCGGGTTTGCCCGGCCGCGGTGCCCCCTCGTACATCACCGTCGTGGCGCCGTTCGACAGCGGGCCGTAGACGATGTAGCTGTGGCCGGTGATCCAGCCCACATCGGCGGTGCACCAGTGGATGTCGTCATCGCGGATGTCGAAGATCCACTGGAAGGTGAGATGGGCCCAGAGGTTGTAGCCGGCGGTGGTGTGCACCACCCCCTTGGGTTTGCCCGTCGACCCAGAGGTGTAGAGCACGAACAGCCGGTCCTCGCTGGCCATGGGTTCCGCCGGGCACTCGGCCGGTTGCTGCGGCACCAGCGCGTCCCACCACACATCGCGACCTTCGGCCATGGCCACGGCGCCGCCCGTGCGGCGCACCACGAGCACGTGCTGCACCGTGGGACAGCTGCCCTCGGCCAAGGCCGCATCCACCGCAGGCTTGAGGGGCACGGCAGTGTCCTTGCGGAAGCCCCCGTCGGCGGTGATCACCAGCTTCGCCTCCCCGTCGATCAGCCGGTCCCGCAGGGCTTCTGACGAAAACCCACCGAACACCACCGAGTGGGGGGCACCGATGCGGGCGCAGGCCAGCATGGCGATGGCCGCCTCGGGCACCATCGGCATGTAGAGGGCCACCAGGTCGCCCTTGCCGATGCCCAGGGCCTTGAGGGCCATGGCCGTGCGGCACACCTCGGCGTGCAGTTCGCGGTAGGTGAAGCGCCGCTCGTCGCCGGGTTCCCCCTCCCAGATCAGGGCCGTGCGGTCGGCCCGCGGACCCTGCAGATGGCGGTCGAGGCAGTTGTACGAGAGGTTGGTGGTGCCGCCCTCGAACCAGCGGGCAAAGGGTGGGTTGCTCCAGTCGAGCACCGTGTGGAACGGTTCGAACCAGTGCAAGTGCTCCCGGGCCTGGTCCCCCCAGAACCCGTCGGGGTCGGCCTCGGCCTTCGCCGCCAGGGCCCGGTACGCCTCGAGGCTGGGGATGCGGGCGCCGGCCCCGGACCCGGGCTCCGGGGCGAACACCCGCTGCTCGTGCAGCACCGATTCGATGGTCGCGTCTTTCGCGTCGCTCATGGGGCCGCCGGAGGCTGGGGTCTCGACCGGCATTGAATCGCCCGGGGGGCCTCCGTTGCGGCAGGCTGAAACGCTCGTTCATGCAGCGACCCGTCGCCATGATCTCCGCCGACCGTCCCCTGGGTTGCCTGTTCGACCTCGACGGGTTGCTGCTCGACACCGAACCCCTCCACGCCGAGGCCTGGACCCGGGCGGCGGCCCAGTTCGGCGCCGTGCTGCCGCCCCCCCTGCTGCTGCAGCTGCGGGGCCGCAACCGTTTTGACAATGCCGCCACGGTGATCGCGCAGCTGGGCCTGACGCAGACCGTGGAGCAGCTGCTGGCGGTGCAGCAGCCCCTGGCCCGCAGCCTGATGGCCCGTTCCCAGCCGATGCCCGGTGCCCGGGAGCTGCTGGTCCGCTGCCAGCGGGCCGGCATCCCCACGGCCATCGCCACCAGCAGCAGCCGCGGCGCGGTCAGTTGGAAGCAGAGCTTTCATCCCTGGCTGGAGGCGGTGGCGGTGCAGGTCTGCGGGGATGATGCGGAGGTGGCCAACGGCAAGCCGGCCCCCGACCTGTTCCTGGTGGCCGCCCGTCGTCTCGGGATTGCGGCCCACGACTGCTGGGCGTTCGAAGATTCACCGGCCGGGGCCGTGGCGGCCCGGGCGGCGGGCTGTCGGGTGTTCGTGCTGCCGGCACCTGGCCTGGGGGCCGGCAACTATCCCGCGGGCAGCGAGCTGCTCGCAGGGCTGGCCGCGGTGCCGCTCTGACGACCCCGCGGCCCCGGCCTCAGCCGCCGCAGCGCACCCGCAGGGCGCGGGGATCGCTCCAGCTGCCGTTGCTGCTGAACCCGCGGGGGTTGCCGCAGAGGTGCCGCACGATGAAGAAGATCGACTCGCAGTCGTCCGGGCGGTGCAGGTCGGTGGCGATCTCCTCGATGCTCCGCTCACGGCCATCGGCCAGCAGCGTCTCCACCTGCCCCTGCAGCTCCAGCACCTGGGCGGCGGCCTTCTTGCCGGCTTCCACCCCCGGCTGGTGGTAGGCATTGATGTCGATCAGCTCGCCGTAGAGCCCCACCGCCCGCTCGAAGAGGGCGATGAGCGCCCCCAGGGCCCGGGCGTCGAACCGCCGCAGGGTGAGGGTCATGCTCTGGCGTCCGCCCTCGAACAGGGCCGCCCGGGTTCCCTGCAAAAAGCCGTCGAGGTAATCGCCGGGCCGGGCACCGTCGAGGCAGGGGATGTCGGTCGGATCCTCCAGCACCTCGATGAAGGTGACGAAGAAGTTGTCGATGCCGTCGCGCAGCTGCTGCACGTAGGCGTGCTGGTCGGTGGAACCCTTGTTGCCGTAAACGGCGATGCCCTGGTTCACTACCCGGCCCTGGCGGTCGAGCCGCTTGCCGAGGGATTCCATCACCAGCTGCTGCAGGTAGCGGCTGAAGACCTCGAGCCGGTCTCGGTAGGGCAGCACCACCATGTCGCGGCAGCCCCGGCCTTCGCCGGCGACATACCACGAGGCCGCCATCAGCGCCGCCGGGTTGCTGCGGAGGTCGGGGCGGCGGGTGGCGGTGTCCATCACCGCGGCCCCCTGCAGGAACGCGTCGGCATCGATGCCCGCCAGCACGGCCGGCAGCAGCCCCACGGCGCTGGTGATCGACGTGCGACCGCCCACCCAGTCGAACATGTCGAAGCGGTTGAGCCACGTCTCCGCAGCGGCGGTGCGGTCGAGCTGGCTGTCCCGCATTGTGATTGCCACCGCCTGGCGGTTCCACTGGCCCCCCAGCTGCTGCAGCCGCTCCCGGGCCTGCAGCATGCCCAGATGGGGCTCGGGGGTGCCCCCCGATTTGCTCACCACCACCACCAGGGTCTGCAGCAGCCGGTCACCCAGGGCATCGAACAGCCGGCTCATGCCAGCGGGATCGACGTTGTCGAGGAAATGGAAGGTGAGGCCGCGGCGGTTCTCCTGCAGGGCGCGGATCATCAGCAGCGGGCCCAGGCCCGAACCGCCGATGCCGATCCACAGCACATCGCTGAAGGGTTGGCCGCCGGGGGCCGTGAGGTTGCCGCCGAGCACGTCCTGGCCGAACGCCTGCAGCCGCCGCACTTCGCCGCTGATGTGGTCGGCCACGCTGCGGTCGGGAGCCAGGTCGGGCTGGCGGAGCCAGTAGTGGCCCACCTGCCGTCCTTCATCCGGGTTGGCGATCGCCCCCTTCTCCAGGGCGTCCATGGCGTCGAAGGCCTGGGCCAGGGGGGCCTGCAGGTTCTGCATCTCGGCTGCCGTCAGGGCCATCCGGCTCACGTCCAGCCAGAGGCCCAGGGGATCGTGATGCCAGAGCAGGTCGCAGAAGCGGGCCCATTGCCCCGCGGCGCTGGAGCGGTCGAGATCGGGCAGATCGGTCGCCATGCTGACGGAGGTCATGGTCAAGCGCGGTGCGGTCCTGATGGCAAGGTATGCAGAGAAGCGCCCGAATGGGTGATCTGCAGGCCAGAGCGTTGCCGTGGGCGAACTCTGCAGAGGCACTTAAGATTTATGTGTTGACCTCTGAGCGCCAGCCTTGCCGGACCGGCCCCTGCACCAGCGACCCCTGAGGTCGGCCTGGCGGATCCTTCTCCCGGCCCTGTCCCTGGCGGTGCTGCTCCCGGGCAGTCGCCTCTGGCGCCCGGAGCCCCTGCCCAGCGCCTCCGCTCCCGTCGACCTCACCCCCGGCCTGGTGGTCGAGGGGCAGC
>CAMASU010000037.1 GCA_945861105.1 Synechococcus sp. UW140 | reverse complement strand
CCGGAGTGGCGCCGCCATCCCCAGTTCGACGCCATTTACCGCCTGGAGGCCGTGCCCGTGGCCACCGTGCAGCTGCGTTACGACGGCTGGGTCACCGAACTGGCCGAGGGGGCCGCGGCCGAGGCCGCCCGCCGGGATCCCTCCCGGCCGGTGGGTCTCGACAATCTGCTGTACACCGCCGACGCCGATTTCAGCTGCTTCGCAGATCTGGCCCTCGCCAGTCCCGTCGACTACCGCCGGGAAGGCCTGGGTTCGCTGCTGCAGTGCGTGCTCACCCCGGGCGATCCCTGGATTCCCCGCCGCACAGAAGAAATCGTGGCCCACACCGATGCCCAGGTGCGGCGGCTGTTCCCATCAGCCGCCGGACTGACGCTTGTCTGGAGTCATGTGGTCAAGCTCGCCCAGTCCCTGTACCGCGAGGCGCCGGGGATGGAGCCCTTCCGGCCCGAGCAGCGCACGCCGGTGGCCAATTTCTTCCTGGCCGGCAGCTACACGCAGCAGGATTACATCGATTCGATGGAAGGCGCCACCATGAGCGGCCGCCTGGCCGCCGGTGCCATCCTGGAGACAGCGGCAGGCTGACATGGGTCACTGGTTGGAGCACACCGTGACGGCCGACATCGCCGCGCCCGTTGAGCAGGTGTGGGAGGTCTGGAGTGACCTCGAGGCGATGCCCCTGTGGATGCGCTGGATCGAGTCGGTGGTCACCCTTGATGATCCCGATCTCACCGAATGGACCCTGGTCGCCCAGGGGTTCCGGTTCCAGTGGCAGGCCCGCATCACCGAGCGGGTCGACCGGCAGCAACTCCACTGGCAGTCGGTGGGGGGGCTGCCCACCCGCGGCGCCGTGCGGTTCTATCCCCAGGGGCCAGATCGCACGGCGGTGAAGCTGACCGTGGCCTACGAGCTGCCCGCCATGGTGGCGCCGCTGATGGACGCAGGACTGCTGGGGGGGCTGGTCACCAAGGAACTGCAGGCCAACCTCGATCGCTTCAAGACGCTGGTGGAACAGCGGGCGGCGGCTCAGTAAGTTCCCGGCCCCGTGCGCATCCCCATCGCCTGCCATCGCCTGACCGTCACCCGCCTGACCGTCGCCGGTGCAATGGTGCTGGCCCTGGTGGGCCTTGTCGGTTGTGGGCCACCGCCGGCTCCCCCGGTGGTCAGCCTGCGCCGGCCGCCACCGTCACCGCGGCCGGCACCGCCTGCCCCCGATCCCCAGCTGGGGGCCCTGCCGGTGCCGGCGGCCGTTCTCGATGCATTGCCCCGGGGGCGGCGCGACCCCTTTGCACCGCCACCTGCCCCCGCCACTGCCCCCGCCACTGCCCCTGCAGCAGTCCCCTCGGAAGTCCCCGCGGAAGTCCCCACCAAGGGCCCCGCCAAGGCGGCCCTGCCTACGACCCTGCCGACAGTGCAGCTGACGGGTGTGGCCCTGGTGGAAGGCCAGGCCCTGGCGTTCGTCAGCCACAACGGCGACAGCGGTCCGGTGGCTGTGGGCGACCGCGGTGGAGTCGGCGGCAGCCGCAAGCCCTGGTTGCCCCGCGACTGGGCGGTGCAGGCCATCGACGTGGGGGCCGGCTCCCTGCGGCTGCAGGGGCCGCCGCCCCGCCGCGCCGCTCTCACGGTGCAGCTCTAGGCCAGGGCCCGGGCACAGGCGTCCACCAGGCCCGGCAGGTCATGGGGATCGGCCTCGGCATCCAGCCGCCCCAGCTGCTCCAGGCAGACCCGGCTGGTCTGGGGGCCGATCGACACCACCGCGATCCCCTGCAGCAGCGTTGCCCAGTCGTCACCAAAGCCTGAGGCGAGCAACCGGGCCGTGTGTTCGACGGTCTTGCCGCTGCTGAAGGCGATGGCATCGGCCGCCCCCCGTTGCAGGGCTTCGGCGGTGGCCGATGGCAGCGTCTCCGGACAGCGGGATTCGTAGGCCGCCACCTCCACCACCCGCGCACCGGCTTCGCCGAAAGCCTCGGCCAGCACGGTGCGACCGCCGCTCTGCACCCGCGGCAGCAGAATCCTCAGCCCCCAGGCCGACACCGGAAAATGCTCCACCAGGCTGTCGGCCACGAACCGGGGTGGCACGAAATCGGCCGGCGCCCCCAGGTCGTCCAGGCAGAGGGCGGTCCGGCGACCCACGGCGGCGATGCGCAGACTGCGGGGACGGCGGGCCAGGTTGGTGCCGAGCCGACGCAGGCGTTGGTCCACGGCCTGGGCGCCGTTGGCACTCGACACCACCAGCCAGTGGAAGCTGTCGAGGTCGGCCAGGGCATCATCGAGGGGGCCCCAGTGGTCCGGTGGGCCGATCACTAGGGCCGGCAGGTCCAGCACCGTGGCACCGGCCCGCTCGAACAGCTGCCGGGCTTCCCCCAGCTGGGTCTCGGCCCGGGTCAGCACCACCGTGCGCCCCGCCAGGGGGGCCTCAGTCGGCATCGAGGCGCACCAGTTCACCGGCCCGCTGGGCCAGGTCTGCGGCCTCCTGGCGGCGGTCCTGCTGCAGCAGCAGGCCGATGGCGGTGCGGAAGCTGTCCCGGGCCGCCTCGATGTTGCCCCCCAGCAGCTGGGCGGCGCCGCGGTTCTGATGAATCTCCGGATTGCGGGGGGCCAGGGCCACCGCCGTCTCGTAGGCCTCCAGGGCACCGGCCAGGTCTCCGGTGCGGCGGCGGATCAGGCCGAGGTTGTACCAGCCCAGCGCCAGTTCCGGTGCCACCCGGGTGGCGATGCCGGTGAGCACAGCGGCCTCCTCCGGCCGTCCCTGCCGCAGCAGCAGGGCCCCCAGGTTCAGCCGGGCGCCGAGGGTCAGCCGCGGCGCCAGCGGCAGCTCGAGGGCGGCCCGGTAGTGGCGTTCGGCCCCCTGGGGGTCAGTGTCCGCCAGAGCGATGGCCAGGTGCAGCTCCAGTTCGTCGCGTTCGGCCGCGGCCGCGGCGGGACAGTGGGCCAGCCCTTCATGCAGCAGGGCCAGGCCCCGGTCCCGCTGACCTTCGCTGATTTCAAGGCCCCCGAGCTTGGCGCAGGCGTAGGGATCACCGGGCCGCTCCAGCAGTTCGGCTTCCATGGCCTCGCGCAGGCGCCTGGCCTTGTCCCCGGCGGCCAGGCGGTCGGGGCGGTATCCGTCGTGCACCAGGGCCGGTTCGCTGCAGTCCACCACCCGCCAGTGGGGTTCCTGTTGCCGCAGGGCGATGACGCTGTCGTCGATGCTGCTGTGGTACGCGCGGTTCCAGCGCAGGGACGGGTGGCGGCGGAACAGACGGCTCACCGACGAGTAGGGCGACTGCAGGGCCCCATCCTCGAAACGCAGCAGATTGATCACCAGCACATCCGGCTGCGCCATCAGGGCCTGCAGCGGGGCCCTCGCGTCCTGCAGCAGCACCTCGTCGGCATCGAGCACCAGCACCCAGTCGCCCTGCACCCGTTCCAGGCAGGCGTTGCGGGCGGGGGCGAAATCCCCCGGCCAGGGCAGATCCTCCACCCGGGCCCCGGCGGCTTCGGCCACGGCGCGGCTGCCGTCGGTCGAGCCGGTGTCGAGCACCAGCAGCTCATCGCAGAATCCCTGCACCGAGCTCAGGCAGCGGCCCAGACGCTCTTCTTCGTCGCGGACGATCATCGCCAGGCTGAGCATGGTCCGACCCCTGCGGATCCCGAGGTTAAGGGGCCGGGCGGCCCCGGGCCTGTTCCGTTCAGGTGACCAGGAAACAGTCGGCCCTCAGGCTGCCGCCGAGGCCCGGGCCGACCTGGGCGAACACCACGGCGCCCCCGGCGCCGTTGCCGTTGGTGTCGTAGGTGAGGGTGCCGCTGCCGGGGTCATAGAGGATCCGCTGGCTGGCGGTGCTGGCACTGGCGGCCACGGCGAAGGCCTCGGCGGCCAGGGGGCCGGTGAGCGTCAGCTTGGTGAAGATGGCGTTCTCGAGCTCGATCCGGTCCCCCTCCCCGGGGTTGAAGTCGGTGATGGTGTCGCGATTGCCGAGGCTGTTGAGGGCCGTGTCAAAGCGGAAGCTGTCGCCACCGGCGCCCCCCGTGAGCAGGTCTTTGCCGCCCCGACCGCTGAGGCGATCCGCAAAGGCAGTGCCGATCAGCCCGTTGGCGCCGTTGTTGCCGGTGAGGCTGAGGCCGTTGGGGGCCGCTCCGGCGTCGACGCTGAGGGCGGTGGTGCCGGTGAGGCTGGCCGTGGCACCCGAACCGGTGCCGATCGTGACCGCCTCGAGGCCGGTGTCGTCGGCGAACACCATCAGCGTGTCGCCGCTGAGGGTCGAGGCGAAGCGCAGTTCGTCTGTCCCGGTGGTGCCGCTGTCGCTGATCTCGCCGGCCCGGTGATGGCTGGCGCTGGTGACCAGGTACACGTCGCCCCCATCGTCCCCGTCGAGGCTGTCGACCCCGTCACCGCCGTTGATCACGTTGGCGATCGCCGTGGGCTGCTCAACGCTGATGCGGTTGTCGCTGGCGTTCCCGTAGCCGCTGACCGCAGCAGCGGTCAGCACCAGGGAGGTGGTGGCAGGGGCCAGGCTGGTCACGCTGACGGCGCTGCGGAAGCCATCGGCCTGCAGACCGCTGCCGCCGATGCTCGCCAGGTCGTTGCCTGCCAGATCCTGCACCACCCCGCTGGCCTCATCGGCGGTGCTGGGGTCGCTGTAAAGCAGCTGAACGGTCTGGCCTGCCGTCGGTGCGGCCCCGGTCAGGGTGAGGCGCAGGCGGCGGGGGTCGGGGTCGGTGGTCAGCGCCGTGATCGCCCGGCCCGTTCCGGCCACGCGGGCGCTGAACCGGGTGGGCGTCAGGCCATCGCAGCGCAGGTCTTCACTGAAGTCGAGCAGCAGCTGGTTGCCGTCCACGGTGAGGTGCTGCAGCACTGGCGCGAGCCAGTCGCTGCGGCTGTCGTCATCCCGCAGGCTGAGGGTCAGCTCGGCGCCATTGCCGGCCACCAGGGTGCCGAGGGGCTGGCGCAGGCTGACGCGGAACCCTTCATCGGCTTCTGGATCCAGATCCCCGGCCACGGTGAGATCAAAGGAGAGGCTCGATTCACCGGCGGCGAAGGTCAGGGTTCCCTCCGGCAGCACGCCGCCGACGAAGTCGGCGCCATCCGCCGGTGCGGGGCCGGTGCCCTGGACCGTCCAGGCCACCGAGCAGGGGGCCGAAAGATCGCCGCGGCGGTGGACGGTGAAGGTGTGGGCGGTGTTCATGCCGCTGCCTTCCCGTGGCTCAAGCTGCGTCGGCCCCTCCAGGCTGAGACTGCAGGGCGCGAGGCTGAAGCCCAGGGACCAGCCGCCGGCCAGAAGGCCGCTGTCGCCGGCATTGTCATCGAGGATCCGTAGGGTCCAGGTGCCGTTGGGGTCGGTGCCGTCGAACACCCCCAGGGTTGCGGGTGCCGTTCCCCAGGGCGCCGGCCATGGGTCGCCCGTCTCGTAGTCCGTGGGCAGGAAGGTCCCTGAACCGAGGGGACCGTGGTCGGCCAGGAGACTGGCGGCCCGTGTCGAGAAGGTGAGGTGGAGGCCGTTGATGCCGACACCGCCTCCCGCATCGGACATCAGAACCGCCGAGGTGCCGTCCGGCCCCACCAGCAGGATGTCGAGGTCGTCGGGCCAGCTGTGGCTCAGGTCGGAAAGGGTGACGTTCAGACCATCGACCACACCGATCAGGCCAGCAAGGGTGAGGGACGATCCGATGGCTGCTCCCTGGCTGGGGATGCTGACGGGGTCGGTGGAGCCTGCTGCGACGAGGGCGTCGTCATTGAGGATCGTGCCGACGGCGGTTGCCGTCGTCAGCAGTGCTCCGGGGGAGGGCTCGGAGAGGCTCAGCACGAAGTCCTCGCAGGGTTCGTAGAGCTGATCGGTGGCGATCGCCAGGGTGATCGTTTTCTGGTGCTCCCCAGGGCCGAACGCGATGACGCCGCCCGGGAGGATTCCGTCACTGAAGTCTTCGGCCGTGGCGCCGCCCCCGGTCGGGGTGGTCACCTGCCAGGCGACGCTGCTGCTGCCGCCGGTGGCGCCGGAACGGCTCACGGTGAAGCGGAAGCCGGTGCTGCCGCTGTCCCCTTCGATCTGCACGGCATCGACGGCGCTGATCGCCAGCGACGCAGGCACGACGGTCTCCAGCATGGCGGCCACGTTCAGGCGGCCGCCGGTCACGGTGCGTCCGGCCAGCGATGCCGTGGGGGTGGTGCTCTGGAGCAGGGCCGTGCGGATCTCCTCTGCCGTGGCGTCGGGATGGCTGGCGGCGTAGAGGGCCACGGCTCCGGTCACGTGGGGAGTGGCCATCGACGTGCCGCTGTACACCCCGTAGCTGCTGCCGGGAAGGGTCGAGAGGATCCCCGAGCCCGGGGCGCCCAGATCAACGCTGGTGCGGCCGGTGTTTGAGAAGGTCGAAAGGCTGCCGGTGTCGGTGATCGAGGCCACCGACACCACGGCCTCATAGCCGGCCGCCGCCGTGGTCGAGAAGCTGGCGGGGTAGGTCGGCGAACCATCGTTGTCGCCGGCGTTGTTGCCTGCCGCTGCGATGAAGAGAATGTCGGCCATTGCGGAGCGGGCAATCGCATCAGCCAGGGCCTGGGAGGGCCCGCCACCGCCCCAGGAGTTGTTGCTGGCCACCAGCCGGATGCCGTGGCGCAGTTTCAGGTCCGTGAGGTAGTCGATTGCCCTGATCGCATCGGCGGTGGTGCCACCGTCAGGACCCAGGAACTTGGCGGCGATCAGCGACACCGCCCAGCTGACCCCTGCCACCCCGAGGCCATTGCCGCCGCTGGCACCGATGGTGCCGGCCACATGGGTGCCGTGGTTGTCGGCACCGGCATCGAAAACGCTGTTGTCGTTGTGGACAAAGTCCCAGCCATTGACGTCGTCGATGTAGCCGTTGCCGTCGTTGTCGA
The DNA here is from genome assembly GCA_945861105.1 of Synechococcus sp. UW140. Classification (GTDB taxonomy): domain Bacteria; phylum Cyanobacteriota; class Cyanobacteriia; order PCC-6307; family Cyanobiaceae; genus CAIQIA01. The sequence goes on along the minus strand of CAMASU010000037.1, from coordinate 3,768 downwards.
TGCCATCCACCGGGTCGTAGGGATTGACCCAGGCGTTGTCGATCAGATCAGGATGGCTGAAATCCACCCCCTGGTCGACGATGCCGATGCAGACGCTGCGGGATCCGATGTGGCCTGCGGCCCAGGCCGTTTCGGCCTGGCTGCCGTAGGGATTGCTGGTGCCATCGGGGCCAATGCTGGCCGGCAGGTCGCTCCCGAACATTCCCCAGAGCGATCCCGCCCCGTACAGAGGGTCATCGCTCACGGCATGGAGGCCCAGGCGTCGGTCGGGCTCCACGAAGCGCACCCCGGGGCACTGGGCATAGAAGGCCAGGGCAGAGCCCAGGGCTCCGTCGTCGGGCAGGCCCACGACCTCCATCGCCCCATCACCCCGGCTTTCCATCGGGCGGGTGTGGATGGTGTCGAGGCGGCAGCCCCCCACCTGGGCCAGGGCCGCGGCCCGGTCGTGGGCCGTGGTTCCTGGGGCCCATTGCACCAGCAACCTCTGGGCCGGCGGCAGGGCTCTCGCGACCGCCGTGCTTGTCGACAGATTGCGGATGGACTCCGGAAGGATGCGACGGCCATCCGGTTGGCCGAGGGGGGCGAGGCGGCGAGCGCGCTCGGGGCGATGCTCGACGGAAACCTGGGCTGTCTGTCGGGGGGGCCAGAGGGGCGTGTCGCTGGGGAACGGTGCCGCCGCTGTCGTCAACGGGAGGGAGATGGCTTGTGGCTGCTTCTGGGTTGAGGCGGAAGGTCGCCATCGCCATCGCCCGCCGGGGAGCAGGGATTCCTGGTTGCGGAACAATCCTTCCAGGAACAGGTCGTTAGCGAGGGTCATGCAAGGCCTCCGTTCATAAGGAAGTTCTGAATACTTCAAGATTAAAAAATTCTGTACCCGCCTTTGGTGATGGCTTGATTGGCGGTGTCTGAGAGCTTGCCTCGATGGATTAAAGCGAGGCCAGCATTGGATTGGCCTTGGTTTGTGGCGCTAGAATGTTGCTGTGACGTTGTTGCTGTGACGTTGTTGCTGGACGGTCACAGATGTAGAAAATTAGAATTCAGCTGGTAGAGATCACCTGTGATCCTTCAGCGGCGACCTCTCCGGGGGGGGGATTGGCTGGTTTCCGCAAGCACGAGGGTTCGCCAAGTAACTTCACGCGGTAGAACGCAAAACCTTGGGCCGAAGAATCTTGGATCGAAGAAGCCTGGGCTGAAGAAGTTGTCTGATCGTTTCGGCGATGACAAGTGCCCCAGGGGAGGGCTGCATGGCCACTCACTAAATATTTGTTACATGAGTTTAAGATTTTCGGGCGAGCTGTCTGTCTCCGCCGACACCTTCTCAAGTTCAATCAGTGAAGTCTCCGGGATGGTCCCCCGCCCCAGGCCCCAGGCCGAGGCGACCCAGAACCAGCGCCTGGGCCGCTGGCATCTGGCCGGGGCTGTAGGCCGCCGGCCGGTGGGGTGGCACCAGGTCCCGCAGGGCCTCCCACACGTAGGGACTGCCATAGACCGCCAGGCCGGCGAGCCGATCCTGCGCCACCAGTTCGCGCACCAGCCCGGGCCATTCGGCCGCGGCCGCCGCCGAGCCCCGGAAGGGATTGCCCCGCACGAACACCTGCAGCAGCACCGGACCGTCCGGCAACCGCGCCGGATCCAGCGGCTGGCTCTGGCCATCCACCACCACCGTGCGCAGGCCTGCCTCCAGCGGCTGCACCAGGGCCGGGGCCGTCGGCGGCAGGAAAGGACAGCTGAGGCTGTTGTCGATGCGGAGCAGGTTCACCCCTGGCCCCCGCCACCGCTGCGGCGTCCCCTGGAACTGCAGGGACAGCTCCAGCAGGCTCTCCGCCAGCGTGCGGTCGGCCGGGTCCATCAGGCCGTCGAGGGCCTCTGCCACCGTCCGTGTCGATGCCCGGCAGGTCGCCAGGGCCCGCCGCCGCCGTTCCAGGCTGCGCTCGAGGCGGTCAGCGGGCCAGCGCCCCTCGGCTTCGCCCTGCTCCAGGGCCTCCAGGGCCGCCTCCACATCCGCCGGCATCAGCAGCAGATCGGCACCCGCCTCGAAGGCCATGGCTGCCGCCTCACCGGGGCCATGGTGGGCAGCGATCGCTTCCATCACCAGGGCGTCGGTGACCACCAGCCCATCGAACCCCAGCTCCTGCCGCAGCAGCCCCGTCAGCACCGCCGGCGACAGGGTGGCCGGACGCTCGCGATCCAGGCTCGGCAGCTGCAGGTGGGCGGTCATGACGCTGGCGACCCCTGCGGCAATGGCGGCCCGGAAGGGAGGCAGCTCCACCGCCTCCAGCCGCGCCCGGTCATGGCCCAGCAGTGGCAGGGCCAGATGGGAGTCGTCCTGGGTGTCGCCATGGCCAGGGAAATGCTTGGCGCACCCCAGCACGCCCTCCGCCTGCAGTCCCCTCACGAAGGCACTGGCCAGGGCGGCCGCGGCCGGTGGATCCTGGCCCCAGGCCCGCACGTTGATCACCGGGTTGGCCGGGTTGTTGTTGACGTCACACACCGGCGCCAGCACCCAGTTGAGCCCCAGCAGCCGCGCCTCGCGGCCCGTGCAGCGGCCATAGGCCTGGGCCAGCGCCTCGGCGCGGGCCGGCTCCCGGTGCCAGAGGCCATCCAGGGCCAGGGGGGGAACCAGCCAGCTGGCCCCTTCGAACCGCTGGCCCACCCCTTCCTCCACATCGGCGCAGAGCAGCAGGGGTTGCTGCGCCCAGCCCTGCAGCTGGCGGCAGCGCAGGGCAAGATCGGCGGCGCTGCCCCCCAGCAGGATCACGCCGCCGACCCCCTCCTGGCCAAGCCAGCGCTGCAGATCGGCATTCGTGGCCTCCCAGCGGGGGTAGCGCCTTTGGCCATCGGCGGCGAAGCCGCTGGCGCGCACCACGATCAGTTCGGCGTACTGGCGGCGCCGGTTCACGGCTCTCCGTCTTCAGCGTCACCGCCAGGCGGCACGGGGCCCCGCCGCTCCCGTTCCTGCTCGAGGTTGCTGAGCAGCGACAGCACCGCCACCCCCTCGGCGAGCCCCCGGTCCTGCTGAATCACCAGGTCGGGGGTGCGGCGCAGGTTCAGCCGTCGGCCCAGTTCTCCCCGCAGCCAGGGGGTGGCGGACTGCAGCCCGGCCATCACCTGCCGCTGGTCGGCGTCGCTGCCGAAGACGCTCACCAGCACCTTGCAGTGCTGCAGGTCGCCCGCCACGTCCACATGGGTGACGCTCACCATGCCCTGACCCACGCGCTCGTCCCTGAGGCCATTGACCAGCAGGTCTGCCATCTCCCGCCGGATCAGGGCGGCAACCCGTTCCACCCGTCGTCCCTGCGCCATCGCTAGGTCAGCGGTTCCGGTGTCACCATCGCATGCAGCACCAGGCCAAGGGTGAGCAGGCCGCTCACGGCGGCGCCGGCCAGGGCCACGGCCGTGACGGGGTTACGGGTCCTGGCCAGCAGTGGTTCGAAGACCGACCCCATCACGCCGAGGCCGAAGGCGATCAGATATCGCGGGTAGCGCGTCACATTGATGAAAAAGTCGCGCATCGGCTGACGGCATCGGACGGTGGCTGCTGGCTACTCTGCCGCCAGCAGCGCCGCAGTGATCCTCCGATGGAACTCTTCCAGTTCCGCCATTCCGCCTTCTGCGAGAAGGTGCGACTGATCCTGGCGGCCAAGGGTCAGCCCTATGACGTGCGGGAGGTGACTCCGGGCCTCGGTCAGCTGGAACTGTTCCGCCTGTCCGGTCAGCGGCAGGTGCCGTTGCTGCTGGACGGCGGCGAGACCATCGCCGATTCGACCG
>CAMASU010000036.1 GCA_945861105.1 Synechococcus sp. UW140 | reverse complement strand
TGATGTCGTGGCCGCGCTGCCGCAGGGCCTCGGTGATCGCCAGGCCGTAGCTCACATTGCCGCAGAAGGGTGACTTCTTGCCGAGCCAGGCGATTCGCATCGGCCGGTTGGTCCGTCCAGCACAGAAAAGTAGCAGCGGCAGCGCTCAGGGGCGTTGCCAGGGAAACTCGAGGGCGATGCCGGCGAGCACCACCAGGGCCAGCAGCATCAGCACCGGCCGCAACCCGAAGCTGCTCACCAGGGTGCCGGCCAGCACCAGCGGCAGGCTGAGGGCGATGTTGACGAGGTTGTTCTGCAGGCCGAACACCTTGCCCCGCAGGTGCTCGGGGGTGTCTTCCTGGATGGTGGTCTGCGCCGGGATGCCCAGGCAGGCCGCCCCCAGGCCCAGCACCACGCACAGGGCCAGGGTGGGGGTGAGGGCGGGCCGCAGCTGCGCCAGCCCCACCAGGGAGAAGCCGATGGTGCCGAGGCCGACGGTGGCCAGCAGCCGCCGGCTGAAACGGTGCCCCAGCTGGGCCACCAGCAGACCCCCGACCGCCAGCCCCAGCCCACTGAGGGCCAGCAGGATGCCGAAGCGGGTGGGACCCAGCCCCTGCACCCGGGAGGCCATGCCGATCGAGAGCACATACAGGGCCGCCAGCAGGCTGTAGAGCAGCACCAGATGCAGCACGGCGCCACGGACGCTGCGTTGTTCCTGCAGAAAGCGCAGCCCCTCCTGCAGATCCCCCCAGACGCTGCGGCCGGCGCCGTCGCGGGGACGCTCACCGGGGTTGACGAACAGCAGCACCACGGCCGCCAGTCCATAGAACAGCGGCACCAGCAGAAACTCGCCCCCCCGCACGCCGATGGGCAGCAGCAGGGCCCGCAGCAGCTGCAGCACCGGCTCCCCGATGGCGTAGCCGACGATCGTCGCCGCCATGGTGGTGGTGGTGTACAGCGAGTTGGCCGGCAGCAGCAGGGGGCGATCCACCAGCAGCGGGATCGTGGCCTGCTCGGCCGGTGCGAAGAACTGGGTGAGGCACGACTCGAGGAAGGTGATCGCCAGCAGCCCCCAGTAGCCCCAGCTGATGCCCAGCACCAGGGGTCCCGGCAGCAGCATCAGCGGCACCGCCAGGGCCAGCAGGGCCCGCAGGGCATTGGAGCTCACCATCACTGCCCGCTTGGGCCAGCGGTCGGCCCACACCCCGGCGACACTGCCGAGGGCCATGGCCGGCAGGGTGTTGGCCACGTAGATGCCGGTGGCCAGGAGGGTGATCAGCTGGGCGTCGTTGCCACCGGTGGCCTCGAGGGCTTCGTTGCCCATCCCCCGCTGGCGGATCAGTTCCGCGGCATCAGCGAGGGGACCGTGCTCGACGGTGGTGCTCCCCGCCCAGGTCTGGGCGATCAGGAACACCATCAGCACGATGTAGAACTTGTCGGCCAGCTGGGAGAACACCTGCCCCAGCCAGAGGCGTCGGAACCTGGGCAGGGCCAGCACGGCCTGCAATCCGCCCGTGGGCTGCGTCGCGTCGTTCTCCGTGCCCTCGCTCACCCTGGCTCCGTTCCGCCCGCAGCCCCGCAATCCTGCCTCAGCAACGCCAGGGACCGGGGCCGCCGGCCCAGGTGCTCGCGGCACCACAGGTCCAGCAGGGTCAGCAGCCGCAGCCACACGGGTTCGGGGCCCATCAGCCCGCCATCGGCCCGCCGCGGCAGCTGGGGTCGGGTCAGCCGCTGCAGCAGGGCCAGTTCGGAGGCCGTGAGCACCAGGGCGGCGCCGGGCCGGCGACCGAGGCGGAAGCCGACGGCCGGATCGAGGCTGCAGCGCCAGTCGCGGTTGCCCAGGGGCGGTTGCAGCGGTTCGCCGCGGTCGGCGTCGACGTCGAGGGGCAGGGCGTAACCGCCGAGGCTGAGCAGCTGCACCCCCCCCTGGGCCGCCAGGCCCAGGGCTTCGGGACGCACCAGGGCGGGATCGCCCTGCAGCAGTTCCTCCAGCTGGCCCAGGCGGTGCAGCAGCAGCTCCAGCAGCCCCGGCGGTGCCGCCCCCTCGGGCAGCAGCAGCTGGGTCAGTTCCAGCAGCCACTGGGCCGTGGCCAGGGTCTCGAGGGACTGGCCCAGGCGGGTGTAGCTGTGGCGCACCTGCAGTTGCCGCAGCCGGTCAAGGCTGCGGCCCCGGGCCACAAGGGCTTCGAGCAGCACCAGCGGAGCCGCGGCCGCCAGGGTGCTGCGGGGTCGGCGGGCGCCGGCGGCCACCACCCGCAGCAGCCCCTCCTCGCGGGTGAGCAGGGTGAGCAACCGGTCGGCCTCGCCGAGGGGATGGCTGCGCAGGCAGAGGCCCTCCAGCCGGCGTTCGGGCAGGGACGGCATGGCTTCAGGCGCCGTGGGCGCCCCGCCGCTGGGCGTCCACCAGGGCCCCGCCGCGGCTGGTGCCGAGGCGGCTGGCGCCGGCCGCCACCAGGGCCAGGGCGCCCTCGAGGTCGCGGATGCCGCCGGAGGCCTTGATGGCGCAGCGCCCCCGGGCCAGCTCCCGCAGCCGGGTCACCTCGGCGGGGGTGGCGGCGGGCCCCAGGCCGGTGCCGGTCTTGAGGAAGGCGACCCCCGCGTCGAGAGCCACTTCCACGAGGGTCTCGAGGGCCGTGGCGTCGAGCTGGGCACTTTCAAGAATCAGCTTCACCGGCAGACCCAGCTCGACGATCGCCGCCAGCTCGTCGTGCAGCACGGTGGGGCGCCCGTCGAGCAGCAGGGCGAAATCGGGCACCACGTCGAGCTCTTCGGCGCCGTGCTCGGCCGCCCATTCGGCTTCGGCCCGCTTGAGGGGGCCGGCCACGGCCCCGAAGGGGAAGCCGATGACACTCACCAACCGCGTGGGTCCGCGGGCCCCCAGCCATTCGCGGGCCTGGGGCATCCAGCGGGAGGCCAGGCAGACGCCGGCAAACCCGTGGTGGCGGGCTTCATCACAGCAGCGGCGCACCGCTTCGCTGCCCTGCCGCGGATCGAGCAGGGCATGGTCAATCAGCGGTGCCAGGTCGGGGGCGTCGGCGTGGGGATCGGGCAAACGGTCAGGCTCGCTGCTGAATCACACCGTATCCACCGTGGTTGCGGCGGTACACCACCTGCAGCTCGCCGCTGTCGCGGTCGCGGAACAGGTAGAAGTCGTGGTCGATCAGGTCGAGCTGATGCAGGGCCTCGTCGAGGGTCATCGGCGCCATGGCGAAGTACTTGCGACGCACCGGCGGGGCGGGCAGGGCGGCGGTGCGGCCCTGGGTCAGATCCCCCTGCAGACCGGGCTCGGCCTCCGTCTCGGCCGCCGGGCCATGGTGGTGGTCGGCGCGACGGTCCTTGTAGCGCTTGAGCTGGCGGGCCAGCTTGTTGGCGACCAGATCGATGCTGGCGTAAAGGTTCTCGCTGCGTTCCTGGGCGCGGATGACGGTGCCGGCGGCGAAGACCGTCACCTCGGCGGTCTGCTGCGGCACCCGCGGGTTGCGGGCCACCGACAGGTGCACGTCGGCCTCGGTCACCAGACCGTTGAAATGGTTGACCGCACGGGTCAGCTTGCTTTCGGTGTAGTCGCGCAGGGCCTGGGTGAGTTCGAGGTTGCGGCCATGGATCAACAGCTTCATCAGGGACCTCCCGGGCATCCTGAGGGTGATTTCAATGTACGGAGGACACCACGGAAGGGGTACTGCCGGATGCATTCCTTTGCGCCTGCCCCCGGCCGGTGCCCCATGGGCAGGCCTGGGCATGGCAGCGGGGGTGGCAGCGGCGGCTGCTGGCGGCCCAGGCCGCAGGTCCCCCCTGCCCCGACCTGCTGCTGCTGCTCGAACATCCGCCCTGCTACACCCTTGGCCGCGGCGCCGACCTGAGCCATCTGCGCTTCGCTCCGGCCTGTCCGCCGGCACCGCTGCACCGCCTCGACCGGGGTGGGGAGGTGACCCACCACGCCCCGGGCCAGCTGGTGGCCTATCCGGTGCTGGATCTGCAGCGCCGCCACGGGCCCGATCTGCACGCCTACCTGCGCAGCCTCGAGGGGGCGGTGCTGGAGCTGCTGCAGGGGCTGGGACTCGAGGCGGAACGGCGGCCGGGCCTCACCGGCATCTGGCTGCAGGGGTGCAAGGTGGCGGCCATTGGGGTGTCGGCCCGCCGCTGGGTCACCCAGCACGGCCTGGCCGTGAATGTGACCATCGACCTCGCAGGTTTTGCCGCCATTGCCCCCTGTGGCCTTGACCTGCCGGTGGGACGGCTGGTCGACCACCGCCCCGGCCTGACGGTGGCGGCCCTGCGGCAGCCGCTGGCCGAGGCCCTGGCGCGTCGGCTGGGATGGTCGACAGTCGCGGCGCTGGCGCCCCAGACTCTGGCCAACCTGCTGTGCGATGGCGATGGCGATGCCCAAGGGCGAGGCCCTGGTGCGCTGGAGTGCTGATGCCGACGATCGGCGCTTTCTTGCCGACCATCCCGACTGGAGTGCTCTGCAGGGCATTGATGGGCTCTGGCCGGTGCTGGCCGGGCGCCACGGCGCCATCACCGCCCTGGAGGCCAGCCACGGCCCGGCGCCCGAACGCCTCAGCTACGAGGCCCTGGCCGAACGCATCGCCGTGGCGGCGGCCGGGTTCCGCAGCCTGGGGGTGGAGGCCGGTGACGTGGTGGCCCTGTTCGCCGAGAACGGCCCCCGCTGGCTGGCGGCCGACCAGGGGTTGATGCGCCTCGGCGCCGTCGATGCCGTGCGCGGTGCCACGGCCCCCCTCGAAGAGTTGCGGTTTCTGCTGGACGACAGCCGGGCGGTGGGCCTGGTGCTCGAGGATCCGACCCGCCTGGCGGAGCTGCTGGCCGATGGGGCCGGGGCGGGGCTGCGGTTCGTGCTGTTGCTGCACGGCGAACCGCCTGCGGGAGTTTCAGGGGTGCACCGCTGGGAGGACCTGCTGGCGCGGGGGGCGGCGGCCCCGCTGCGTCAGCCCTTTGAAGGCGATCCGGCACGCACGGCGACGCTGCTCTACACCTCCGGCACCACCGGCAGGCCCAAGGGGGTGCCCCTGAGCCACGCCAACCTGCTGCATCAGGTGCGGGAGCTGGGGGTGGCGGTGAATCCGCAGCCCGGCGACCGGGTGCTGAGCGTGCTGCCCATCTGGCACGCCTACGAACGCAGCGCCGGCTACCTGCTGCTGTCGCGGGGCTGCAGCCAGCACTACACCAGCCTGCGGCACCTGCGGGCCGATCTGCAGCGGGTGCGACCCCAGTACATGATCAGTGTGCCGCGGCTCTGGGAGGCGCTGCATGGCGGCTTCTGCACCGCCCTCGAAGGCATGCCGCCCCTGCGGCGGCGGCTGTTGCAGACGGCCCTGGCCATCGGTGGCGGCCACGCCCGCCAGCGGCGCCGCTGGCGCGACCTGGTGGAGCGCCCCCTCGCCCTGCCCGAGCGGCTGGGGGCCCTGGCCGCCGCGATGGTGACCGCCCCGGGGGCCTGGCTGGCGGCGCGGCTGTTCTGGCCGAAGGTGCGTGATCAGCTCTGCGGCGGCAGCCTGCGCACCGCCATCAGTGGCGGCGGCGCCCTGCCCCTGCATGTGGACCTCTTCTTCGAGACCATCGGCATCGAACTGCTGGTGGGCTATGGCCTCACCGAAACCAGTCCGGTGCTGTGCTGCCGGCGGCTGTGGGCCAACCGGCGGGGCAGCGCCGGCCGGCCGCTGCCGGGCACCGACCTGCGGATCGTCGACCCCGAGAGCCGCCGGCCCCTGGGGTGGGGGGAGCGGGGGCTGGTGCTGGCGCGGGGGCCGCAGGTGATGGCGGGCTACCTGGGGCGGCCCGATGCCACCGCCGCGGTGCTCGATGCCGATGGCTGGTTTGACACCGGCGATCTGGGCCACCTGCTGCCCGACGGCTCCCTGTTCCTCACCGGCCGGGCCAAGGACACGATCGTGCTGAGCAGCGGCGAGAACATCGAGCCGGGACCACTGGAGGACGTGCTGGCCGCCAGCCCGCTGCTGGAGCAGATCCTGCTGGTGGGGCAGGACCGGCGCCAGCTGGGGGCCCTGCTGGTGCCCCGGCTTGAGGCCCTCGAGGCCTGGGCGCGGGACCAGGTGCCATCGGCCCTGGGCCCCGACGGCCTGCGGCGCGACGATCCGGCCCTGCTCAAGGCCCTGCGCAGCGACTGCAACCGGCAGCTGGCGGCCCGCCCCGGCTCCCGCCCGGACGAACGGCTGGCAGGCGTCGCCCTGGTGGAACCGTTCACGATCGAGAACGGCCTGCTCACCCAGACCCTCAAGCAACGGCGCGACCGCATCGCCACCCGTGATGCGGCCGCCATCGAGGCGATCTACGCCGAGGGTTGAGCGCTTGACCCCTGGCGCAGCGGCTGACAGCCTGGGGCGTCCCAGTGCTCCCCCATGGCCGACTCGCTCAGCATCAAGCGCAACATCACAGTCCGCGCGGTCGTCACCCCCCGCTGGAAGGAAGAAGCCGAAGTCGAACTGAGCAAGGCCATCAGCACCAGCGACCAGCAGCTGCTGCAGCTTGAGAACGAAGGTCAGCAGGTGGTCGACGAGATCCGCCGCCAGAGCGCCAATCCCCTCGATCCCCGCATCCAGGAGCAGGTGGCGGGGGTGCAGCAGCAGGTGGCGGCCAAGCGGGCGGAACTGGAGGAGCAGAAGCGCAACCTGCTGGAGCAGCAGAAGGCGATCGCCGAACTCGAGATGGAGCAGATCGTCGAACAGGGCCAGCTGGAGAGCTTCTGCACCGTGGCCGTGGGCGACAACATCATCGAGAAACTGCAGGCGTCGATCACGGTGCGTGACGGCGTGGTCGTCGAGATCAGCGGGGGGGCCTGAATCGGGAGGGCTGAGGCAGGGCGGCGACTAGGATCGCCCCCACCTCAGCGCGTCCCGGCGGATGGCCACCCACGAGATCTTCATGCCCGCCCTCAGCTCGACGATGACCGAGGGGAAGATCGTGGAGTGGCTCAAGAAACCCGGTGACCGGGTCGAACGGGGCGAGTCGGTGCTGGTGGTCGAATCCGACAAGGCCGACATGGACGTGGAATCGTTCGAGGCCGGTTTCCTTGGGGCGGTGCTGCTGCCGGCAGGGGCGACGGCCCCGGTGGGCGACACCATCGGCCTCGTGGTCGACACCGATGCTGAACTGCAGGAGCTGCTGGCCAAGGGGGGACCGACGGCGGCGCCTGCGGTAGCCCCCACCCCAGCCCCTGCGCCTGCGGCAGCCCCCGCACCGACCCCGGCCCCGGCGGCCCCCGTTGCCGCCGCAGCGGCCCCTGTCCCTGCCTCCTCGGCGGCGAACGGCCGGGTGATCGCCAGTCCCCGGGCCCGCAAGCTGGCGCAGCAGCTGGGGGTGGCCCTCGAAGGCCTCACCGGCAGCGGCCCCCATGGGCGCCTGGTGGCGGCCGATGTAGAGCAGGCGGCCGGCCGTGCTCCGGCGGTGGTCGCGGCCACCCCACGGGCCGCTGCGCCGGCACCAGTCTCAGCACCGGCCGCGGCCGCTGCACCGGTGACCGCCGGCGAGACCGTGCCCTTCACCACCCTGCAGCAGGCGGTGAACCGCAACATGGTCGCCAGCCTGGCGGTGCCCAGCTTCCGCGTGGGTTACACGATCGGCACCGATGCCCTGGAGGCGTTCGCCCGCCAGATGAAGCCCAAGGGGGTGACGATGACGGTGCTGCTGGCCAAGGCCGTCGGCCTCACCCTGGCGCGCCATCCCCGCGTCAATGCCGCCTACACAGACGCCGGCATTGCAGTGCCTGCAGCGGTGAATGTGGCGGTGGCGGTGGCGATGGAAGACGGCGGCCTGGTGACGCCGGTGCTGGCCCAGGCCGACCGCACCGACCTTTACAGCCTGGCCCGCAACTGGTCTGACCTGGTGGCCCGGGCCCGCAGCAAGCAGCTCAAGCCCGACGAATACAGCACAGGCACGTTCACGGTGTCGAACCTCGGCATGTTCGGTGTGGACCGCTTTGACGCGATCCTGCCGCCGGGCACCGGGGCGATCCTGGCGGTGGGCGGCTCACGGCCGGTGGTGGCGGCCAACGCCGATGGTTCGATCGCGGTCAGGCGGCAGATGCAGGTGAACCTCACCGCCGACCATCGGGTGATCTACGGGGCCGATGCCGCCGGTTTCCTCCGGGATCTGGCCCAGCTGATCGAGACCAACCCCGAATCCCTGGCCCTCTGACCCCACGGATGCAGGACCCCGACGACCGGCGCCTGTCGAGCTACGCCTTCGACCTGCCCGACGCCTGCATCGCCCAGAGCCCGGTGGAACCCCGCCATGCCGCCCGCATGCTGATGGTGGGGGCCCAAGACGGATCCGAGACCTGCCGGCATGGCGAGGTCTGGGATCTGGCCGATGCGTTGCGACCCGGTGATCTGCTGGTGGTCAACGACACCCGGGTGCTGCGGGCGCGGCTGCAGGTGCAGCGGCCCAGTGGCGGTGTGGCTGAACTGCTGGTGCTCGAACCCCGGGGTGATGACGTCTGGCTCTGTCTGGCCCGACCGGCCAGACGCCTGCGACCGGGTCAGCAGGTGCTGCTGCAGGCGCCGCAGCAACCAGCGCTGGCCCTCACGGTGGTGGCTGAAGACCCGGCCACGGGGGGGCGGTTGGTGCGCTTTCCGCCCGGCCATGCCGATGCCAACAGCCTGGAACCCCTGCTGGAGCGCTATGGGGAAGTGCCACTGCCTCCGTACATCCACCGCCACGATCCCGCCGACAGCGAGCGTTACCAGACCCGCTTTGCCAGTCGACCCGGCGCCGTGGCGGCACCGACGGCGGGCCTGCACCTCAGTGATGCGCTGCTGAGCCGGCTGCAGGAGCGGGGTGTGGAACGGGCCAGTGTGACGCTGCACGTGGGCCTGGGCACCTTCAGGCCCCTGGAGCACGAAGACCTGAGCAGCCTGCAGCTGCACCAGGAATGGGTGGAGCTGCGACCGGAGCTGGTGGCCGCCGTTGAGGCCTGCCGGCGCCGTGGCGGTCGGGTGATCGCGGTGGGCACCACCAGTGTCCGCAGCCTTGAAGGGGTCGCCGCCCTGCACGGCGGTCAGTTGCAGCCCTACTGCGGACCGGTGGAGCTGGTGATCCAGCCCGGTTTTCGCTTTGCGGTGGTGCAGGGATTGCTGACCAATTTTCACCTGCCCCGCAGTTCGCTGTTGCTGCTGGTGAGTGCCCTGATCGGACGGCACCGGCTGCTGCAGTTCTATGGCCTGGCGCGGGATGCGGGGTACCGCTTCTTCTCCTACGGCGATGCGATGTGGATTCCCCCCGAGGCGGTGCTGCCCGAGGCTTCAGAGTTGGCTGACGCTGCTGGCGACTGATCAGGCCGTAGGCGGGGTCGAGCTGAACTCGTCCGGAAAGCAGTGCTGCCTGATCAAGGCGCTCAAAGCTCTCTGCCTGGCGTTTGTGCGCTTCAGCGGCTCGATCTCATTCTTGAGTTCCCCATGGCGCAACAAAAAAGCCCCCGCTGCAGCGGGGGCCAGGGTCACTGACGTCCGCGGAGGGACACTCAGGCGGCGGCCAGGTTGGCGGCCACGAAATCCCAGTTCACCAGCTTGTCGAGGAAGGTGGTGATGTAGTCGGGGCGGCGGTTCTGGTAGTCGAGGTAGTAGGCGTGCTCCCACACGTCCATGGTCAGCAGGGCCTTCTGGCCGTGGGCCAGAGGCAGATCGGCATTGCCGGTCTTGGTGACCTTGAGGGTGCCGTTGTCGAGCACCAGCCAGGCCCAGCCGCTACCGAACTGGGTGGCACCGGCCGCCTTGAACTGTTCGACGAAGGCGTCGAAGCTGCCGAAATCGGCGGTGATCTTCTCGAGCAGGGCACCGCTGGGGCTGCCGCCACCACCGGGCTTCATGCACTGCCAGTAGAAGCTGTGGTTCCACACCTGGGCGGCGTTGTTGAACACACCGGCCTTGGCGGCATCACCGGCGACGGCGGTGATGGTGTCTTCGAGGCTCTTGGTTTCGAGGTCGCTGCCGGCCACCAGGTTGTTGAGGTTGGTGACGTAGGCGTTGTGGTGCTTGCCGTGGTGGAACTCCAGGGTCTGGCGCGAGATATGGGGTTCGAGGGCGTCGATCTCGTAGGGGAGAGCGGGCAGGGTGTGGGCCATGGCAGCGGGGGCAGGCGTGGCAGATCTTAACGATCCACCCGCGCCGGCCCCGGTATCGCCGCGACTCAGCGGCCCACCTTCAGCAGTTCCACCTCAAATACCAGCGTGGCATTGGGGGGGATCACGCCACCGGCACCACGGTCGCCGTAGCCCAGGTCAGGCGGGATGACCAGCTTGCGCTTGCCGCCTTCCTTCATGCCGGCCACGCCCTCGTCCCAGCCGCGGATGACGCGGCCGGCCCCGAGGGGAAAGCTGAAGGGGCCGCGGCCGTAGCTGCTGTCGAACTCCTTGCCGCTGGTGAGGGTGCCGCGGTAGTTGACGGTCACCGTGCGGCCGCTCACGGCTTCGGCACCGGTGCCCAGCACCAGATCGGTGATGCGCAGGCCCGAGGCGGTGGTGCGTTCCTTGGCGGCGATCAGCGGGTCCCCACCGAGCAGGTCGGCGGCCTTACCGCCCGCCTGGGCCAGGGTGTCGTCGGTGTCGGGAGCCATGGAGAAGAGGCGGGGGTTGGCATCATCGGGGTCGAGCTCCCCGGGCGCAGCGCTGGTGACGGTGGCCGCTGCAGCC
>CAMASU010000035.1 GCA_945861105.1 Synechococcus sp. UW140 | reverse complement strand
TCGCCGTGGGTGATCAACAGCTGCTCAGGCCCCAGGGGGCGCCGCTGGTCGTCCAGGGTCTGCAGGCTCTCGCCGGTGCGGCCGGTCCGGACACCGAAACCACTGCCGTCCCCGGCTGGCAGCCGTTGGCCGTCGTAGGCATGCAGGGGCTGACCTGTTTCGAGCATCACCAGATTGGTGATGTCGACCACGGTGTTGATGCTGCGGACACCGGCCATCTCCACTCGCCGCTGCAACCACGTCGGAGACGGTGCCACCGTCACACCCTCGAGACGGGTGAGGGCGATCCGCACGCCTTCGGGGGGCGCCCCGGCCAGGGCCTCACCATCACTCACCGGACCGGGGGGGACCGGTGGTGGGGTCGGATGCACCGACTCGAGGGCGGCCACCTCCCGGGCGATGCCCAGCATCGACAGACCGTCAGGTCGGTTGGCGGTGATGGCGAGTTCGAGAATGCGATCGTCCAGCCCCAGCAGGGGACCCACGGGCAGGCCGGGTGGCGGCAGCTCCAGCCCGCTGCCGGCGGCGACCTCCGCCAGATCGACCAGCCCGCTCGACTCACTGGCCAGACCGAGCTCAGCGAGGGAGCACAACATGCCGTGGCTGTCGACACCCCGCAGGCTCGCCGGCTTGATGGTCAGGTCAACGCTGGGCAGATGGCTGCCCACCAGGGCGACCGCCACCGCCATGTCCTGGCGCACGTTCGGCGCCCCACAGACGATCTGCAGGGGGTCGCCGCCACCGACATCGACCCGGCAGACGCTGAGTCGATCGGCCGCCGGGTGCGGGTCCCGGCTCAGCACCCTGCCCACCACCACGCCGCGGGCCCGGGCCTCGAGGTCTTCATCGGCCTCGACCTCGAAGCCAGCCAGGGACAGCCGTTCCGCCAGTTCCTCCGGAGCCGTGTGAAAGGGCACCAGCTCCCGGAGCCAGCGCAGCGAGACCCGCATCGGATCGCCTGAAGTTGGGCGGATCCTACCCATCGGCTATAGTCGAGGATTGTCACACCGCCAATCAGAAGCGGCGCAACGTCCTTATGGCCAAGAACAAGGGCGTCCGGATCGTGATCACTCTCGAGTGCACCGAATGCCGGTCCAATCCCGCCAAGCGCAGTCCCGGGGTGTCCCGTTACACCACCGAGAAGAACCGTCGCAACACGACGGAGCGACTGGAGATCAAGAAGTTCTGCCCCCATTGCAATAAGTCGACCAATCACAAGGAAATCAAGTGATGGTCCAGGGCTCCCCTCCTGAGGGCTCCCACCACCACCTGCGTCCCTGTCAGGTCCGACATCGGCTGACTCCGACTCCACGCCTCCCCATCGCCCCCGTCGTCGTTCCGCTCCCATGACCAGTTCGTTCTTCAAAAAGCGCCTCTCTCCGATCAAGCCTGGTGATCCGATTGATTACAAGGACACTGATCTGCTCAAGAAATTCATCACCGAACGGGGCAAGCTTCTTCCTCGTCGCATGACCGGCCTCACCGCAAAGCAGCAGCGTGACCTGACGTTGTCGGTCAAACGGGCGCGCATCATGGCTCTGCTGCCCTTCGTGAATCCCGAAGGCTGAGGCCTCCCCTGGCCGACCTCGCCCCATCCCGATCGAGTGAACCCCGCCCCGGGGATCTCGTCGGTCTCACGCCCACCGATCAACCACCGAGGCTTGCCGTGGTGGAAGAGGTGCGGCGGGGGAAGGCCGTCCTTCGCCAGGCCGGCGACCGCGGTGGCCATGGTGGTGGCCAGGATCGTCTTGTCCCCCTGCGGGACCTCTGGCCGCTGCTTGACCATCCTCCCGATCCGGAATCCCTGCTGACCTGCGGGCCCATGGCCTCCACCCTCCTGGCGATGGCCTGGCAGGGGGCGGAGCGCTCCCCGGCAGGCACCAGTTGGACGCTCCTGCAACTCGCTCACCTGCTCCACCGTGAGCCCACCCCAGAGCAACGCCTCAGTCTCTGGCTGGCCCTGGCGGGGCAGCAGGATCTCTTTCGCCTGCGTCGCGACGGCATCACCAGCCGCCGCGCTGATGAGCTCAAGCGGATGCGTCAGCAGCGACGCCAGCAGCGTCGTCGGCAGCAGGGGCGTGATGACTTCCTGCAGGCGGTTCGCCAGAGGCAGGCCTGGTCTGCCCCCTCGGGCAGCCGCGAGGCCCTGGAACTCAGGCGGCTGGTCGATCTCACCCGTCAGGGGGACGACCTGTCCCTCTGGGCCGACTGCCCCGACGATCTGCGGCATGCCCTTGGCCAGGCCCGTTGTGATGGATCCCCCCAGGCCCTGCGCAGCCTGCTCGTGGACCTCGGCCACTGGGCGGCTGATCTGCCCCTGGCCCTGTCACGCAGTGTCTGGGCCGGTGGCTTCCCGCAGGCCTGTCTGGAGGAGGCCGAGGCCCTGATCCGTGGGGCCGATGGCGAGCACCCCGGTGATCGGGAGCGCCTCGATCTCACTGGCCTGCACAGCATCAGCATCGATGATCCGGGCACCCGGGAGATTGATGACGCCCTGGCCCTCGAGCGTTGCGACGACGGCACTGCGGTGATCTGGGTGCACGTGGCCGACCCCCATCGGCTCATCACCCCCGGCAGTGCCATCGATGACGAGGCCCGACGCCGCGGCACGACGCTCTACCTGAGCGGTGGCCTCCAACCGATGCTGCCCCTGGTCCTGGGGGCGGGGCCCCTGAGCCTGTCCAGCGGCGGGCGGCGGGCGGCGGTGAGCCTGGCGCTGACCCTCGACGCAGACGGCAATCTGTGCCAGGCGCGTCTGGTCCGCAGCTGGATTCGTGTCGCCTACAGCCTCAGCTATGCCGATGCCGATGAACTGATCGAGCTGGCCCCGCCGGAGGACCCAGATCTTGCCTGCCTCGACGGAATGCTGCGGACGAGGCGGGACTGGCGAACGCGCTGCGGTGCCCTGGCGATGGACCAGCCCGAAGGGCGGATCCGCAGGGGCGAAGCTGGCCCCGAGCTGGTGATCACCGAGCCGGGCCCCTCCCGCGCCCTGGTGGCCGAAGCGATGATCCTCGCCGGCGCCGCCGCCGCCGCCTGGGCGGCGAAGGCTGACGTGGCCATGCCCTTCCGCTGCCAGGACGGCCACAGCAGCCTCTCTCCAGAACAGCTGCTGGCCCTGCCTGAGGGGCCCGTGCGTTGGGCGCATCAGCGTCTCGGCCTGGCCCGCAGCCGACTGCAACCACGCCCTGGACCCCACCGATCCCTCGGCCTGGAGGCCTATCTCCAGTGGACCTCACCGATCCGTCGCTACGGAGATCTGCTGGCCCATCGCCAATGGCTGGCCGCCAGCGGTGCCCTGGCGCTCCCCCCCCTGACGGCTGACCAACTGCTGCCGGAACTCGACCAGGCAGACCGGCTGGCGCGGGAAGCGCAGCTGGTGTCCCGGGAGGACCAGCGCCTGGCGCTGCAGCACTGGCTGGAGGTCTCACCCCCGGCCGCTCCCGTCCGCTGCCAGCTGCTGCGCTGGTTGCGTCAGGACCATGGGCTGGGTCTTGTGCGCATCGACGACTGGGGCATGGAACTGGCGGCCGACGTCGAATCCGGGGCGGCCCCCGGAGATGTGCTGCAGCTGTCGCTGGTGGCGGTCAGCAGCCGCCACGACCGGCTCGAACTCAGGGCTCGACGCCGTTGATCCGCCACCAGGGCCCCCAGGGGTTCGGCCGACCGCGGACGGTGACCCGCCGGCCCTGGTAACGCGGCAGGGTCGCCCGCACCGATGGTTCGAGGGTGATCAGCGGCCAGCGCCGCTGCCCATCCCAGCCCCACCAACGCCCTTCCGCCTCAAGGTTGATCTCGAGGCTGATGGCCTCCTCACCGGGTTCCACCGGCGCGGTTGGTGGCGCGTCGCCAGTGCGACGTCGACCGAGGCCATCAAGGGCCCCGCGTTGCTGGTCCAGCCAGGCCGGGTCGTGCCAGGCCAGCTCCGGGAGGGGCACCACGGCCGCCGGCGCTCGACGGTCGCCGATGAGCTGATCCTGCAGCAGGCGCACGGGCAGGTCGGCGGGTCGCTGCTGCCGGTGCACCGCCAGCGCCGCCGCCAGGCCGGCGGCCTGGCCGATGTTGAGGATCAGCGGACCCAGGCGGGTGGCGCCATTGGCCATGTGGCTGACGCTGATGCCCTTGTCCGCCATCAGCAGGTTGTCGATCGAGGGACCGTGCAGGGCCGCGAACGGGATGACGAAGGGGGCGCCGCTCCAGCGACCACCCCAGGGCCGGCTGCGGCCGGCCAGGGGCCAGTCGGGGCCTGGATAGTGATGGTCATTGGGGTAGTTGCCCACCGCCACGGCGGTCCGGAGGTGCTCGGCGGATTCCTGACCGGGCAGCAGGTCCTGTTCCCGCACGGTGGCATGGCCCTGCAGGCGCCGGCTTTCCCGCCAGTACGGCTGCAGGGCCAGGCAGGCAGGGGTCCCCGGAAACGCATCCGCGGCCACCAGGCCCCCATCGCTGATGGCGGCCAGGGCCTCAAGGAACCCGAGACTGTGGCTTCGCATCCCCGTCAGCTGGGCCTGCCGTCGGGCCGGATCAGCCGAAAAGGCTGCTCCGGGATCCTCGTGCCAGTCGTTGCCGTCCAGGGGCCAGTTGAGCATCACCAGATCCCCTGGGAGGCGGCCATAGGCCAGCAGCCGGTCCAACGGGTGCCGCTCCAGCGCCGCCGCGAAGGGCGGTGCCAGAGGGCCGCCCTCCATCGGCAGGGTGCCAGGTCGCCACTGGGCCAGCACCACCCAGGTGGGGGACTGCACCGGCTGCCGCTGGAAGAACGGGTTGGTGAGCAGGTCCGCCGCCGGCGGAGCGCTGGGTTCCTGCCAGTGCTCCCGCGGCTCCCATCCCAGACGATGGGGCACTCCCCCCACCGCCAGCGCATCCCCCAGTTCGCTGCCGTCCACCAGCAGCTCGAAGCGGATCCGCAGCAGGCCGTCGGATCCCTCGAGAATCGCGGCGGTGAAGCTTGAGCCCCGCTGCTCCAGCTCGCGAAGCACCAGGCCTGGGCGCCAGTCGAGCAGTGGTTCGGCCTCCACCCAGCGCTGCAGCACCCGTTCAGCATCGGCGGGGCGGAACCCGAAACAGCTCACCCAGTTGTGGTCGAGACCCTCCGGCAGGTCACGCCGCAGCTGCCTCAGCAGCGCTCCCCACAGGCCGGTCTGCCAGGCCGCCAGTTCGTTGCCATCCGGGGCCGAGACCCCTGATGCCGACAGCATTCCCCCCAGCCATGGCCCCGGGGTGGCCAGCAGGCAGGCCACGCCACTGCGGGCGCACTGGAGGGCGGCGCCGGCACCACCGGTCCCGCCACCGAGCACCAGCACGGGCACATGCAGCTCCCGGGGCACCGCCAGCGATCGATCGGAGCCTGGGGCCGTGGGTAGGATCGGCACGATGGGCTTCACACTCACCACACCCCTCTACTACGTCAACGATCGGCCCCACATCGGCAGCGTCTACACGACGCTTGCCGTGGACACCCTGGCCCGGTATCGGCGACTGCGTGGCGAGCCCGTGATCTTCGTCACCGGCTGTGATGAGCACGGCCAGAAGATTCAGCGCACCGCCGAACAGGCCGGCGTCACTCCGCAACAGCACTGCGACCGCATCAGTGCCCTGTTCGCTGACACATGGCAGCAGTGGGGCATCAGCCACGACCGCTTCATCCGTACCACCGCCCCCCGTCACCGGGCGATCGTCGAGCAGTTCTTCCGTCGCGTCGAGGCCAGCGGCGACATCGTCGAAGGTCAGCAGCGCGGCTGGTACTGCGTCGCCTGCGAGGAGTACAAGGATGATCCTGAGGGCGGTGACTGCCCGATCCATCTGCGCCCCCTCGAATGGCGTGATGAAACCAACCTGTTTTTCCGCCTCTCGCGGTATCAGTCGGCCATTGAAGACCTGATCAATCGGCCAGGCTTCATCCGCCCCGAGGCCAGGCGCCGCGAGGTCGAGAATTTTGTGGCCGGTGGTCTGCGTGATTTCTCCATCTCCCGCGTGCAGCTGCCCTGGGGAATCCCGGTGCCCGGCCATGGAGGGCACACCTTCTATGTATGGTTCGATGCCCTGCTGGGGTACATCACAGCCCTGCTGGAAGCCGATGATCCCGCAGATCTGAGCGTTGCCCTGGCCCGGGGCTGGCCAGCGCGGCTCCATGTGATCGGCAAGGACATCCTGCGGTTTCACGCCGTCTACTGGCCCGCGATGTGTCTGTCGGCCGGCATCGATCCGCCCGAAGCCGTCTTCGGCCATGGATTCCTCACCCGTGAGGGTCAGAAGATGGGCAAATCCCTCGGCAACACCCTGGATCCTGAACGGGTGCTTTCCCGCTGCGGCAGCACTCCCCTGCGCTGGTATCTGCTCCGTGACATCCGCTTCGGCGACGATGGCGACATCCAGCAGCAGCGTCTCCTGGATCTGGTCAACAACGACCTCGCCAACACCATCGGCAACCTGCTCAACCGCACCATCTCGATGGCCCGCCGCTGGTTTGACGGGGTGCCCACCCCAGCTCTGACGCCGGGGCCAGACCATGCCCTGGCCCTCCAGGCGGCCCGGGCCGTGGCCGCGGTGGATGGCCATTACGACCAGCTGGCCTTTGATCGTGCCGCCGCCGATGCCCTGGAGCTTGCGGCGGCGGCCAACGCCTACCTGAGCGACACCGCCCCCTGGACGGCCATCAAGACACCGGAGCGCCGCGATGCGGTTGCCGCTGACCTGTATGCGGTGCTGGAGGCCGGCCGGCTGGTGGGGGTGCTGCTCGCTCCCCTGCTGCCCGACTTCAGCAGCGACCTGCTCGGCCAGCTGGGCTGCCCTCCCCTGGACGACTGGAACGGGGCCCTGGGCTGGGGGGGACTGCTGCCGGGGAGCCCCCTGGCCGAACCGCATCCGCTGCTGCAGCGGCTGGAGCTGGAGGAACCCCTTTGAAGCGGCTGCTGCCGTGGGGACTGGCCCTGCTGCTGTCGGGCTGCATCCCCCAGGAGCCCCGCCCGGTGCCGCCCCAGCCGTTCCAGTTCCGCCGGCTTGACCTCAGTCAGAACGACGCCGGGGGTCGTCGCCTGTGGGAATTGCGCAGTCCCCGGGCCCGCTACAGCCTTGACCAGCGGCAGGCCACCGTTGAACAGCCCAGCGGCCGTCTGTTCCGCCAGGGACAACCTGCCTATGCCATCAGCGCCCACCAGGGAGTGGTGATCCGGGATGGGGAGCAGGTGCAGCTCAAGGGGGGCGTCAGCCTGCGCACCCTGGACCAGCGGCGGCTGCTGATCCGCGCCGACCAGGCCGTCTGGCGTCCCGCGGCCCACACCATCGACCTCATCGGCAGCCCCGTCGCTGAGGAGGGGCGCCAGCGCCTCACCGCTGGCTCCGCTCGCTTCAACACCGCGGAGGAACGCCTGGAGCTCAGTGGTGCGCCGCGGTTGCGCAGCTGGGATCAGACGCCCCCAGGACGGGGAACCCCCACGCTGGATGTAGCGGTGCAGAACGGGGTCTGGAACGCCGGCAGCGGCCAGCTCACAGCTGCCGGTCCGGTCAACGGTCGGCAGCGGCGGGATCAGGGTGGTGCGGATCGGCAGCTCACGGCCGCTGCCCTCGAGGGCAACACCCGCGAAGAGTGGCTGGACCTGCGGGCGCCGGTGACGATGAGCGACCCTGCGGAGCAGTCCACCCTGCAGGCGGGTCGCAGTCGCTGGTGGTACCGGCAGAAGCGGATCACCAGCGACGAGCCTGCCCAGGCCAGGGTGCGACAGCTGGCGATTGCCGGCGCCGATGTCGAAGTGCGTCAGAACGAGCAGCAGATCCGCATCGGGCGGGGGTGCCAGCTGACCCAGCCGAACGAATCGCTGCGGGCCGATCGCTGCGTCTGGAACTGGCGCAGTGGCGCCCTCCAGGCCGATGGATCGGTGGAGCTGCGCCGCAGCAGCATGCGGCAGCTGACCCGGGCCGGCACGCTGCAGGGCACGACCGATGCCCGTGGCCAGGTCACGGTGGCGGCGCCTGGGCAGCGGGTGACGACGGTGCTGCAGGTTCCCCCCGGTCGCCAGCGTCCCCAACCCCCGCCTCCGCCGTCGCAGCCATCCCCTCGAGCCATTGCGTTCTGAGCCGCTCGGCCCAGCCCTCGAGCCAGCGTTCGTCGCTGCTGCTGAAGCACCTTGGCGCCCAGCCCCCCAGGATCACCAGCCCCCGGCTTCCCAAGGGCTGGAGCAGCACCGCCGGGACCCCGCGGGGCAGATAGGCGAACTCGGCAGCCCCGGGGTAAAGGGCCAGATTCACCAGACCGATCGGCCGTCCGCGGCTGCGACAGCGTTCGCTGATGGGACCGTCCCTGAATGCCTCTGCCCCGAGGCGACCGCGGCGGGCCAGCACCCGGCCCTCCCAGATCACCAGCAGGCTGGCCGCCGGTGTGGCCGTGAGCAGCATCGCCGTGCCCCAGGCCAGCTCCTGCCGCAGGGAGTCGTCAAGATCGGCTGCGAGCTCAAAGCCCTCCGGCGCCTCCAGCACCACCCGTTCCGCCGGCTGCGGCTGAGCCCGGGTCCAGAGGATCGCCACCAGCAGCAGCAGAACCGCCTCCAGGCTTGCCAGCACCGATGCCCGCTCCAGGGGTGGGGGCAGCAGTGACCCCGGTGGTCCGGCCAGCAGCTGGTTCAGCAGCGTCAGGGCCAGACCGAGAACGCCAAGGGCAAGAACGATGCGGGCGGGTGTGGGCATGGCTGTAATAGGGGGGTCCGTCACCAGCCCCATGGACCTGCCAGTCCCTGATGCCAGCGAAGCCTTTGTCGCCATCTGCCTCGCGGCAGTCGGCAGTGACGGCCAGCTCAACAAGGCCGAGAGCCATAGTCTGCGCCAGCAACTTGACTGGCGGAGCCCGTACCGGTCGATGGCAGAGACGGCCATGGCGTCCCTGATCGATCGTCTGCTGCAGCTCTGGCGGCAGCATGGTGGTGAAGCCCTCGTCGGCTGGGCGGTGCAGGGACTGACGGTGCCCCAGCGGGAGACAGCCCTGGCCGTTGCCCTCGAGCTCATCGCCGCCGACCGGCAGCTCCTTCCCGAGGAGCATCGGTTCATCGACACGCTCACCGCTGCCATCGGATTGCCTCCGGAACGGACGGCGGCCATCGTGGAAGTGATGGGTCTTCTGCACCGGGATGCCCTGGCCCCTGGCCCGGTGGCCTGAAGGAGGTCAGACTGCCCCGATCAACGGCTTCTGTCATGGCGCGCCTGCGACTGTTCTGCTGTCTGCTGCTGCTGGGTCTCGTGCTGCTGCTGCCATCGGCGCCAGCCTGGGCGGTGGCAGCCGCTGATCTGCCGCCCCAGCCCCCCGCAGACCATGTGCTCGACACGGCCACGGTGCTCAGCCGTTCCACCCGCGCCGAAGTGGAGCGACGGCTCCATGCCCTGGAGCAGGCCCACATCTCAGCCAGTGTCGTCACCCTGCGACGTCCCGATTACGGCCTCACCCTTGATGCCCTCGGTGATGACCTGCTCGCCCGTTGGCAGCAGGCCGACAACGGCCAGCTGCTTCTGCTGATCGACACACAATCGAACACGGCCTCCGTGCGGGCAGACAGCAGCGTCCAGCGATCCCTCCCGGCGGATCTGCTCGACAGCACGGCCAGCACCACCATGGCCCAGCCCCTCCGGGATGGCGGCCTCTACCGCCAGGCCCTTGTGGCGGCCCTTGACCGCCTGGAGACGGTGCTGAGCGGCGGCGAGGATCCGGGGGAACCCGTTGAGGTGGTCCCCGCCATCCCGGAGACAAACATCCCGACAGCAGAGGAGACGGCGTCCAGCAACGCCTTCACCTGGATCATCGTTCTGCTGGTCGTCGGAACGGTCGTGCCGATGGCCACCTGGTGGGTCTTTTCCCGCTAACGCTTGCAACAGGCTCGACGAGGAATGCAGCCATGATGGGGTTGAATCTCTGGTTCGGTGGTTCCGGGGCCGATCCCTCCTCCCGGCGTCCTGCTGGGGTGCGGCTGTCAGAGTCCCTTGAGCAGGCCTATGAGGCGGCCCTGATGATTCAGGGCCTCGAGCTTGAATTCTTCGAGGACCGTCCGGTCCGAACCGACGTGGATCTGGGCCTGCCCCGCTCCACCCAGGCCCAGATCCATCGTCGATTCCGCACGGGCCTCGCCCTCTGCCGTGAGCTGGTCGCCAACCTTGAGCGTCACCGGGCCGAGTTCGATCCCCAGGAACTGCGCCAGCTTCAGTTGATCGAAACCGTCCTGCGCCGTTACAGCGCCGGCGGGGCCGCTTCCTTCAGCAGACGACCCGATCCCCTGCCCCGTAGCCTGCTGGGTGTCTTCGACAACGTTCGCAACCAGCTCAATCCTGAAGCCGAGGCCAGTGTCGTGGCCGGTTTTCGGCGGCGGCGCGATTCAACCCTGGTGTCGCTTCGCATCCTGCTGCTGTTGGTGCTGGTGCCTCTGCTGCTGCAACAGGTCAGCCGCGCCTACGTCATTTCGCCGCTGGTCGACCACTATGGCGGTCAGATGGCCTTCCTCAGCTACACCAAGCCCCGCCTCGAGGAGAAGGCCGTCGAGAAACTGCGTCTCTATCGTGAGGAACTGGAGTTTGCGGCGCTGATCGAGGGCCGCGAGCAGCCAAGCAATGACGAGCTGCGACGGCAACTCACCGAGAGGGCCGCAGAACTCAAGGACGAGGCCGACGG
>CAMASU010000034.1 GCA_945861105.1 Synechococcus sp. UW140 | reverse complement strand
ACGGGTGTGAGGCCGGCCTGCATCGCCTCCAGCGGTAGGGGCGTGCCGAGGGGCAGCATCCTCGAGGCGGTGAGGGCCATGGCGGGCACGGGACGTATCGGCGGCATCATCGCCAGCCCCGGTGCCCGGTCTGCGGCGCCTAGGCTTGGCTGATGCCGGACGGGTCCGCCCTTTCTGCGTGTCCCGCCGCAGCCGATCGTCTGACTCTCACCTCCGCCCCGGGCGCCCCAACGGCTGCCCCGCGCCGCACTGACTTTGTGCTCCGCCCCTTCCTGGAGCGGTCGGATGCGATCGCCGCCTGGCAGATGGCCAACACCCTCGGGCCTTTGGCGCTGTTGTGGTGGGCGGCCCTGTGGTCGATCGACCATCGGCCCTGGCTGCTGCCGCCGGTGCTGCTGCTGCAGGTGCTGTTCATGGCCCGCTGCTTCTCGCTGATGCACGACTGCGGCCATGGCTCGCTGTTCCGTGGTCGCCGCGCCAACCGCTGGGCCGGCTTCGTGTTCGGCATCGTCGCCGGCATTCCCCAGCTGCCCTGGTCCCGCGGCCATGCGTTTCACCACCGCCACAACGGCGACTGGGAGAAATACCAGGGCCCCTCAGCCCTGATCAGCACCGAGGCCTTCGCTGGCCTCAGCCCCGGCAGCCGGCGGATGTACCGCTGGTTGCGCCATCCGCTGATGCTGTTCCCCGGGGGATTTTTCTACCTCGTGATCAAGCCCCGCCTGCAGCTGTTGCTTGGCGCCGTGGACCTGGTCGCCGCCTCGATCCGGCGCACACCAGCGTCCAGCCCCCAGCGCAGCCGCCACTGGCACAGCCCGGCCGAAGGGCGTGATCTGGCCCTCAACACCCTGGCGGTGGTGGCGGTGTGGCTGCTGATGGGCTGGCAGGTGGGCATCGGCCGGTTCTGGATCGTCTATGCCCCGTTGATGACCATGGCCGCGGCCCTGTTCATCTGCGTGTTCTTCGTGCAGCACAACTTCCCCGGGTCCTACGCCCACCGCACCGAAGGCTGGAGTTCGATGGCCGGGGTGGTCGACGGCACCAGCGACCTTGATCTGCCGCCGCTGCTGCACTGGTTCACCGCCGACATCGGCTGCCACGCCATGCACCATCTGTGCGATGCAATCCCCAATTACCGACTGCGGGCGGCCCACGACCGCAACGCCGCCCTGCTGACCGGGGTGCGGCGTCTGCGGCTCGGCGACATCGCCGGCTGCTTCGATTACATCCTCTGGGATCCCGACGCCGCCAGCCTCACCACCATCGCGGTTCAGCCGCCGGCCTGAGACCACACCAGGGGTTCGGCCCGACGCCAGTACCGCGAGAAACGGCGCAGGTCGGGGCTTCCGGGGCCGCCTTCGGGCAGGTCGACGAAGGCCTCCGGGTTCAGCACCTGCACCGGCAGCGTCTGTGCCAGTTCGCGGCTGATGGCCTCGATCCGGGGATCCACCGCCCGGCTGGTGACGATGCCGTCGGCCCCGGCGGCGGCCGCCGCCTGCCTCAGCACCGGCATCTCGTCGCCCTCCAGCACCGCCACGGGCAGCTCCGTGAGGCATTCGCGCAGGAACCGCCGCCGGCCTTCCGCCAGGGGCACCCCCCCACCGGTGCCCGGCGGATCGCTGCTGGCCACGAACACCGCCCGGGCGCCGGGGTGGGCCCGCAGGGCCGGATTGGCCGGTCCGAGCGCTTCGGCATGCACCCACAGCAGCGGTCGTGTCAGGGTGGTGGTGGCCGTGGGCGCAGGGCCACTGCCGGGGCTGGCCCCCCCGGGCTGCACCGTTGGCGCGTCCGCCGGCAACGGCCGGAACAGCCGCTCCTGCAACTGCTCGTAGCTGGCCTCGAACGGGCAGCCTCGCCGGTTCAGGGGGCAGCGGTCGCAGTGGCGACCGGCGCCGTACCGCTCGAGGTTGCCGCGGTTGAAGATGTAGGGCTTCTGGCTGAAGCTGCTGGCCACCCACTGCCAGCTGAGGTTGTTGCTGGCCGGGTCGCCATCCAGCAGGTGCGCGAGAAACCAGCGGGCCCCGGCCTGCCAACGCACCCGTCGCCAATGCACCACATAGGAGGCCAGCCACATCCGCGCGTGGTTGTGCAGCCAGCCCGTCTGCTGCAGTTCGCCGGCGAAGGCATCAATGCAGGCCAGGCCCGTGGTGGCGGTCGCGATGTCGATCGGCAGCTCTGGGGCGTAGGCCGCCGCAGGATGGCCGGTGCGCAGGGGCTCGCGGTCATGCCAGATCCCGTCCCCCAGCTGCCGTCCCAGCCGTTGCCAGTAGTCGCGCCAGCCCAGCTCGGCGATCAGGCGTTCGCCGGTCCGCCGCCGCTGCGAGGCCGTCTCGAGCCGGGCCAGGCGGGTGAACACCGCATCACGCACTTCGGCCAGGGTCAGCACCCCATGGCGGATGTAGGGCGACAGCCCGGTGACCGCACCGTCGAGGTGGTTGCGGCTGGCGCCGTAGCGGGCCGGATCGATGGCGGCCAGCCGCTGGTCCGCCGCCCGACGGCCCCCAGGCCAGCTGCTCATGGTTCCTCCTGCAGGGGCCATTCCCGCAGCGGCTCCGGCGCCGCCAGCCCCCGCAGCCGCCGCGACAGGGCCCACAGCTGCCGGAACCAGCGGCGGGCTTCCTGGCTGGAGGGGCCGCGGTAGCGGGCGATCAGCCCCTGTTCCAGCGCCCCCAGGGCCCCCTGACCCTGCAGGTTGCGGGCCCCACGGCGGCCTTCCTCGAGCAGGGGCTGCAGGCTGTCGGCCGGCAGGGGGGCCGGGGCCGCCCACACCAGGGTGGCGAACACCGGCTGACCGGCCAGGCCGTGCTCGTCATCGAGGCTGTCGCCATCGAGCTGCAGCCGTTCCACCAGCTCCAGCCGTTCGCCGCGGCGCAGCTCCAGCCGGTTGCGCCAGCAGCCGCTGCCGAGGGTCTCGCCCCGGGCCGTGCGCCCCAGCCGCACCACGTCGATGCCCAGCCACGAGGCATCGGCCGCCAGCTGCAGCCGCTGCACCTGCTCGAGCAGCCCACCGGCGAAGACGACGGTTTCCTGGGGCAGCCATTCGAGGTCGGCGCCAGGCCCCAGCTGCACATCCAGGGCCAGCTGCGTCCAGCGCCCGTCGGGCTGCAGCCGCGAGCGGCCGCGGCTGCCGTACACCTTCTGGGCCGCCACCGAGGTCAGCAGGGCGCGGCTGCCGGCCGCCAGGTCGGCCGTGATCGTGAGTGCATCGCCGCCCACCAGCCCGCCGGCGGTGTGCAGCAGCGGCAGGCGGCAGCGGCCATCGGCCCCGGACTGGCTGCGCTGCAGCCGCAGCGGCGCCGTGGCACCCCCCTGCAGGGTGGTGGCGCCGTCGGCCCCATCGGGCCGGAAGCGCAGCCGTGCCGTGGCGCACCAGCCGTCCATGGGCCCATGCTGCAGCAGCGCGCCACTGAGGACCGCATGGATGACCCCCAGCCCCTGGTGCTCTGCCATCGTCGGCCAGCCCCAGCCCCAGCCCCAGCCGGCCTGCCCGAGCTGGCCCTCACCGCGGCCGAACGGCGGCAGCTGCGCGGCCGTCGCCACAGCCGTTGCGGCCTGCCGTTGCTGCTGCAGCTGCCCCGCGGCGAGCCCCTGCGGCCCGGTGACGGCCTGGCCGCCACAGCCGAGGGGCCGCCGCTGGTGCGGGTGGTGGCGGCCGCTGAAGACCTGCTGCGGCTGCGGTCTGCTGATGCCCTGGCCCTGGTGCAGGCGGCTTACCACCTGGGCAACCGCCATGTGGCCCTGCAGATCCTGCCGGGAGAGCTGCGGTTGCTGGCGGATCCGGTGCTGGAGCGGCTGCTGCGCGACCGGGGCCTGGCCCCCGAGGTCCTGCGGGGGCCCTTCGATCCCGAGGCCGGGGCCTACGACGACCATGGCGGCGGCCACCACCATGACCACGGCCACCCCCATGACCACTGAACGCCTGCGCCTGCTGCAGCTGGCCAGCCCGGCGCTGCCCGTGGGGGGCTTCTCGTATTCCGAAGGGCTGGAGGTGCTGATCCAGACCGGGCGCCTGGGGGGCGCGGCCGATCTGGAGGCCTGGCTGCGGGCGGAGCTGCAGCGGGGCCTGCTGCCCCTCGAGGCGGCGGCCCTGCGCCCCCTGGCCGAGGCCCTCGACCGCTGGCGGCGCCAGCCGGTCGCCAGCGCCGAACGGGCGGTGCGCGACCTCGATGACTGGCTGCTGCTGCAGCGGGAGGCGCCGGAACTGCGGGCCCAGCAGCGGCAGATGGGCCGTTCGCTGCTTCAACTGCTGGCCGGCCTCGGTGAACCCCTGCCCGGGGGTGTTCTTGACCTGGCCTGGCCTGCCGCCTGGGCCTGGGCCGGCCTCTGCGGGCAGCTGTCACCCCTGGCCAGCATCGAGGGTTACCTGTCGAGCTGGCTGGCCAACCAGCTCAGCGCCGCGGTGCGACTGCTGCCCCTCGGTCCCAGCGGCGCCCAGCGGTTGCAGTGGCAGCTGGCGCCGCTGCTGGCCGAGCGGGCCACGGCGCTGCTGGCCACTGACCCGCAGCAGCTGTGGAGCGGCGGCATCGGGGCCGGCCTGGCCCAGCTGGGGCACGGCGGCCTGTACTCCCGTCTGTTCCGCAGCTGACCTCAGGCCAGGTGCAGGGCTGGCAGCAGCTTGGCCAGGGCGCCGGGCTGGAGGCCGAGGCGCCAGCTGAACCCCACGACTTCAAGGCCCACCACCAGCACCAGGCTGCGGAAGATCCACTGGGTGGCCTGGGGACCGAGGGCCAGCTGGGCCGCCAGCCAGGCGCCGACCATGCTCGAAAGGGCCAGGGGCACGGCCCAGAGCCAGTCGATCGAGCCCCGCAGGCCGAACACCGCCAGGGCCACCAGGCTGGAACTGAGCCGCACGAAACACTTGAGGATGTTGGCGGTCTTGAGCGGCAACCGTCCCGCCAGCACCAGCACCAGCAGGGTCATCACCCCCGAGCCCAGCGAGATGAAGCCGGCCCAGAGGCCGGTGAGGGCCATCAGCAGATGAAAGAGCGGTCCCAGTCGCAGGGTGTCCAGGTCCACCGACCGGTCCTCCAGCAGCCGGCCGGGCTGGGTGATGAGGGTGGCCAGCACGAACAGCAGCGACACCGCCACCGCCAGGGTGATCCAGGTGTCACTGACGGCGGTGGCGGCCAGAGAGCCGACGCTGGCACCCAGCACCATCGGTGCCGTGGCCCGCAGGGTGAGGCCCCAGGGGATGGCACCGGCCTGCTGGAAGCGCCAGGTGGCGGTGGCCAGTCCGGCCACGGCCGCCAGCCGGTTGGTGCCATTGGCCACCGCCGGCTCAAGGCCCATGGCGATCATGCCGGGCAGGGTCACGGTGGCACCGCTGGCGGCGATGGTGTTGATGAAGCCGCCCGCCAGGCCGCAGCCGATCAGCAGCACCAGAATCCAGGGGTCGATGGGGACCGCACCGCGGAGACTCCCACGCTAGACAGTGGCAGCGGAAGGGCGGCACCATGAGCCGACTGCGGGTGGGGGTGGCCGGGCCGGTGGGGTCGGGCAAGACGGCCCTGGTCGAGGTGCTCTGCCGACGGCTGCGCGATCGCCTGCAGCTGGCGGTCGTCACCAACGACATCTATACCCACGAAGACGCCGAGTTCCTCACCCGGGTCGGCGCCCTGGATCCTGACCGCATCCGCGGGGTCGAGACCGGCGGCTGCCCCCATACCGCCATCCGGGAGGACTGTTCGATCAACCGGGCGGCGGTCGAAGACCTGGAGGCCCGCTTCCCGGGGCTGGATCTGGTCTTCGTCGAGAGCGGCGGCGACAACCTGGCCGCCAGCTTCAGCCCCGAGCTCGTGGACCTCTGCATCTATGTGATCGACGTCGCTGCCGGCGACAAGATTCCCCGCAAGGGAGGTCCCGGCATCACCCGATCCGACCTGCTGGTGATCAACAAGATCGACCTGGCGCCGCTGGTGGGCGCGAGCCTGGAGGTGATGGAACGGGACACCCGCCTGCAGCGGGGCGATCGCCCCTGGTGCTTCACCGACCTGCGCACCGGCACTGGCCTGGCGACGGTGGAGCAGTTTCTGCTGGAGCAGCTGCCCCCCGCCTGATCCCGAAGGCAAGCTGCACCCCCGTCATTCGGTCGCTGTTGTTACAGGCGGGTCGTCCGTTCCCCCATACCTTCCGGGACACCGCTGTTAGCGGCCAATTTCCTGCTGGTTCCCCATGGCGAACGCCCCCTCCCAACCGCTCTTCCGTGTGCTGTCCGGAGCAGCGGCCCTGGCCACCACCCTGTCCCTGGTCGCCTGTGGCGGCGGTGGTGGTGGCGAAACCGGCGGCGCCGGTGGTGGTTTCGACGGCGAGGTGAAGGTCGGCATCCTGCACTCCCGCAGCGGCACCATGGCCATCTCCGAGAACACAGTGGCCGAAGCCGAGCTGATGGCCATCGACGAGATCAACAAGGCCGGTGGCGTCACCGTTGACGGCAAGAAGCTCAAGATCGTTCCGGTCGAAGAAGATGGTGCCTCCGACTGGCCCACCTTCGCCGAGAAGTCGAAGAAGCTGATCGATGACGACAAGGTGGCGGTGGTCTTCGGCGGTTGGACCTCCGCCAGCCGCAAGGCGATGCTGCCGGTGTACGAGGCCAAGGATCACTTCCTCTTCTATCCGATTCAGTACGAAGGCCAGGAGTGTTCCAAGAACATCTTCTACACCGGTGCCACCCCCAACCAGCAGGCTGAGCCGGCGGTGGAATGGCTGCTCAAGAACAAGGGCAAGGACTTCTTCCTGGTGGGTTCTGACTACGTCTATCCCCGCACGGCCAACACCATCATCAAGGAACAGCTGAAGGCCCAGGGCGGCAAGCTGGTGGGTGAAGACTACCTGCCCCTGGGTAACACCGAGGTGGCTCCGATCATCGCCAAGATCAAGCAGGCTCTGCCCAAGGGCGGTGTGATCGTCAACACCCTCAACGGCGACAGCAACGTTGCCTTCTTCAAGCAGATGAAGGCCGCCGGCATCACCCCGGCCAATGGCTACGCGATCATGAGCTTCTCGATCGCTGAAGAAGAGATTGCTGCCATCGGCCCCGAGTACCTCGAGGGCACCTACGCCGCCTGGAACTTCTTCCAGAGCCTCGACACCCCGGCCTCCAAGAAGTTCACGGCTGACTTCAAGGCCAAGTACGGCGACAAGCGGGTCACCAACGATCCCGCCGAAGCCGCTTACAACATGGTCTACCTCTGGAAGCTGGGTGCCGAGAAGGCCAACAGTGTCGACGACAACAAGGTGCGTGAAGCCTTGATCGGCGTCAGCTTCGACGCCCCCGAAGGCAAGGTGACCGTGCAGCCCAACCACCACATCGAGAAGCTCGTGCTGATCGGTGAGGTGCAGAAGGACGGCATGTTCAAGATCCTCGAGAACAAGGGCTTCGTGAAGCCCGTGGCCTGGAACCAGTTCGTGCCCGAAACCAAGGGCTACACCTGCGACTGGACCCAGAAGCGCCCCGACGCCGGCAAGTTCAAGATGTGATCAGCGGCCGGGCTGGCTGCAGGGGGGGGAGTGTGCTCCTCCCCCTTTTCTGTTGAAAGCGCTTCTCTCTCCTCTCCCCATGCCTTGTGACCGTCCGCGGAGACGGACTTCATGACTCTTTTTCTCGACACCCTCTTCAACGGGCTGGCCATCGGCTCGGTGCTGATGCTTGCCGCCCTCGGCCTTGCCGTCGTCTTCGGCCTCATGGGCGTCATCAACATGGCCCATGGTGAATTGATGATGGTGGGGGCCTACACCACCTATGTGGTTCAGAACCTGCTCAAGGAAGGCCCCCTGGAGGCGCTCTTCCCGGTGTACATCCTGCTGGCCATTCCCTCTGCCTTTCTGGTCAGCGGCCTCGCCGGTCTGCTGCTCGAGAAGACCGTCATCCGGCGCCTCTATGGCCGCCCCCTCGAAACCCTGCTGGCCACCTGGGGCGTGAGCCTGATCCTGCAGCAGTTCGTGCGCTCGGTGTCCAGCGCCTTCTTCCTCGGCCTGCTGCTGGCGGTGGCGGTGGGTCTGCTGGCACCGCGCTTCACTCCGGCCCCCTGGTGGCGCCAGCCCTGGACACCGCTGCTGCGGGCAGGCAGCTGGGTGCTGGCGGTGGCGGCAGGCGTCATCATCGCCGGCGGCCTCGGTTCGGTGCGGGCCCTGCACCAGCCCTGGTTCAGCGCCCGCAATATCGATGTCACCGCCCCCCAGTGGTTGCGTGGATCGATCGACCTGGCGGGGGTGACGATGCCCAGCGCCCGCCTGTTCATCCTTGCCCTCACCGCCCTGGCCCTGGTGGCGGTCAGCTGGTTCCTGCAGAAGAGTGCCTGGGGCATCCGCATCCGGGCCGTCACCCAGAACCGCGCCATGAGCAGCTGCCTCGGCATTCCCACCGAGACCGTCGATGCCCTCACCTTCTTCGTGGGTTCGGGGTTGGCCGGCATCGCCGGTGTTGCCGTCACCCTGCTCGGATCGGTGGGACCGAACCTGGGT
This sequence comes from Synechococcus sp. UW140, assembly GCA_945861105.1. GTDB lineage: Bacteria > Cyanobacteriota > Cyanobacteriia > PCC-6307 > Cyanobiaceae > CAIQIA01. Next base: position 2,525 of record CAMASU010000034.1, on the reverse strand, counting down.
GGAAACTACATCGTGCTTGCTTTCATGGTCGTCGTCCTCGGTGGCCTCGGCAAGCTCTGGGGCACGGTGGTGGCGGCATTTCTGCTGGGCATCGTCGATTACGTGATCGGCTCCGGATCGCTGCTGCTGATCTGGCCCACCATGCCCGCGGCGCTCAATTCCACCATCGCCTTCTTTGCCACCACATCGATGGCGAAGGTGCTGGTCTTCATCCTCATCATGGTGTTTCTGCAATTCCGTCCCGCGGGTCTGTTCCCGCAGAAGGGCCGCATGGTGGAGGCCTGACGGATGCTGTCCTCGTCCTCCAGCGGTGGCTCCCTGCGGCGCTGGGCTCCCTGGGTGCTCATCGTCGCCGCCAGCATCATCCTGCCGGCGGTGCTGCCGCCATTTCGCCTCAATCTCCTCGGTCGCTTCCTCTCCCTGGGCATCGTCGCCCTCGGCGTCGATCTGATCTGGGGCTACACCGGTCTGCTCAGCCTTGGCCAGGGCATTTTCTTTGCCCTTGGTGGCTACGCCATCGGCATGCATCTGTCCCTCAATTCACTTGAGCCCGGTCAGCTGCCCGAATTCTTTGGTCTCTACGGCGTCAAGGAGCTGCCGGCCTTCTGGCAGCCCTTTGCCTCACCCCTCTTCACCCTGGTGGCCCTCTGGACGATCCCGGCGCTGGTGGCCGGAGTGCTGGGGTACCTGGTGTTCCGCAACCGCATCAAAGGGGTCTATTTCTCGATCCTCACCCAGGCGGCGTTGCTGGTGTTCTTCAACTTCTTCAATGGCCAGCAACGGCTGATCAATGGCACCAACGGCCTCAAGACCGACACCGCACGTCTCTTCGGTGAACTGGTGGGGTCGGACGCGATGCAGCGCAACCTGTTCTGGCTCACGGTGCTGCTGGTGGTGGCGGCCTGGCTGCTGTGTCGCTGGCTCACCCGCGGCCGTTTCGGTGATGCCCTGGTGGCCATCCGTGATGACGAGCCACGCATGCGTTTCACCGGCTACAACCCCACGGCCTACAAGACCCTGGTGTTCACCGTCGCCGGAGCCCTCGCCGGCATCAGTGGTGCCCTTTACACCGTGCAGTCGGGCATCGTCAGCCCCCAGTACATGGCTGTTCCTTTCTCGATCGAGATGGTCATCTGGGTGGCGGTCGGAGGCCGTGGCACCCTCATCGGTGCCGTGCTCGGTGCGGTGCTGATCAATTACGCCAGGAGTCTGATCAGCGAACAGTTGCCCGAGACCTGGCTGTTCGTGCAGGGGGCCCTCTTCCTGCTGGTGGTCACGGGCCTGCCCGACGGTCTGGTGGGCTGGTGGCGCCAGGGGGGCCTGCAGCATCTGCTGGCGATGCTTGGTCGCGCGCCTCGGGCCAGCACCTACCCCGGCCTCGATCTGGATCCCAGCGTGCAGGCCGAGAAGTCCAGCTTCCTGTCCCACCCTCCCGGAGGTGAGCCATGACCGCCCTGCTCGAGCTGCGGGGGGTGACCGTCAGCTTCGACGGTTTCCGTGCCCTCAATGATCTCAACCTCAGCCTTCAGCCCGGCGATCTGCGGGCCGTGATCGGCCCCAATGGTGCCGGCAAGACCACCTTTCTCGATGTGATCACCGGCAAGGTGCGTCCCAGCGAGGGGCAGGTGCTCTTCAGGGGGCGGTCGCTGGTGGGCATCAGCGAACATCGCATTGCTCGCCTCGGCATCGGCCGCAAGTTTCAGACACCACGGGTCTACGAGAACCTGACGGTGCGCCGCAACCTTGAGCTGGCCGTGAGCCGCCGGTCGCCCTTTGCCCTGCTCTTCGGCCGCCTCGACGGTTCTGCCCAGGACCGGGTGCAGCATCTGTTGCGGGTGGTGGGGCTCGACCCCCAGGCCCAGCAGCTGGCCGGCGGCTTGGCCCACGGCCAGAAGCAATGGCTTGAGATCGCCATGCTGCTGGCCCAGGATCCCGACCTGCTGCTGGTCGATGAACCCGTTGCGGGTCTCTCGGATGAAGAGACCGACCGCACCGGTCAGCTGCTGCGCAGCCTCGCCGGCGACCACACCGTGATCGTGATCGAGCACGACATGGAGTTCATCCGCAATCTCGACAGCCCCGTCACCGTGCTGCACGAGGGCCATGTGCTCTGCGAGGGCGCCATGGACACCGTGCAGAAGGATCCGCGGGTGATCGAGGTGTATCTCGGCGTCGACGACGACCATCAGCCCCAGCCATGACCAGCACCCCCAGCGACGATCAGGAGCTTCTCGCCATTCGTGGCCTGAACGTCTACTACGGCGAAAGTCACATCCTGCGGGATGTGGACCTCAGTGTGCGACCAGGCCAGATGGCCTGTCTGATCGGCCTCAACGGTGTCGGTAAGACGACGCTGCTGAAGACGATCATCGGCCTGCTGCGCCAGCGCAGCGGCAGCATCCATCTCGATGGCCGTGACCTGGGGGCCCAGCCCCCCCACGAGCGGGCGCGGGGGGGTGTCGGCTATGTGCCCCAGGGCCGCGAGATCATCCCCCAGCTGACGGTGAGGGAAAACCTGCTGCTCG
>CAMASU010000033.1 GCA_945861105.1 Synechococcus sp. UW140 | reverse complement strand
CGTAGAAGCGGGCGGCGGCGGCGGCGGCCTGCTGCAGCAGCACCATGCCCACCGAGAAGTTCGGGACCACCGCCGCCCCCATCGACGAACGGTCCGCCAGGCGCGCCAGGTCGGCCAGCTGCTCCGGTGAGAGCCCCGTGGTGCCGATCACCGGAGCGACGCCGTAGGCGATCGCGGCGCGGGTGTGTTCGTAGACCACGGCGGGGTGGGTGAAGTCGACGAGGACACTGCCTGGGTGCTGCTGGCTGGCCAGGCAGAGACTCCCTTCCAGATCAGGGCTCACGGCCACGTCAAGGCTCCCCAGCCCCAGCCGTTCGCCGATGTCATCACCGGCGCTGCCCGGGGTGGTGTCCACGGCCCCCACGAGCGTGCAGTCGGCGGCGTTGAGGACGGCCCTCACCACCTCGGCGCCCATGCGGCCCAGGGCACCGGCCACCAGCACGGGAATGGTCGAATCGGTCATCGGCGTCGTCGTTCTGCCGCAGCGGCGTCAGTCTGTCCGTAATCTTTCCTGATCGACAGAGCTCAGAGGATGTTCACCCAGGTCCGTTCCGCCAGCCGCAGGATCTCCCCCCCCGAGGGGGATGGCCGGCAGATCCTCCGGGTGGTGTACGTCGTCCTCGAGCCCCAGTACCAGAACGCCCTTTCCCAGGCCGCGACCGCCATCAACACCGGGGACGGCGACCTGGCCATCGACCTCTGCGGCTATCTCATCGAGGAACTGCGGGATGGCGAGAACTACAGCCAGTTCCAGGCCGACGTGGCCAGCGCCGACGTCTTCGTCGCCTCGCTGATCTTCATCGAGGACCTGGCCCAGAAGGTGGTGGAGGCCGTCAGTCCCCATCGGGACCGCCTGCGGGCGGCGGTGGTCTTCCCCTCCATGCCGGAGGTGATGCGCCTCAACAAGCTGGGCAGCTTCTCCATGGCCCAGCTGGGCCAGAGCCGCAGCGCCATCGCCCAGTTCATGCGCAAGCGCAAGGAAGCCGGTGGCGCCGGTTTTCAGGACGCGATGCTCAAGCTGCTCAACACCCTGCCCACGGTGTTGAAGTACCTGCCCGTCGAAAAGGCCCAGGACGCCCGCTGTTTCATGCTCAGTTTCCAGTACTGGCTGGGCGGCACACCGGAGAATCTGCGCAACATGCTGCTGATGCTCGCCGACCGTTACGTGCTCGATGGTGCCATCGGAGAGCGCCCCGGGCTTGCGGTCGCCGACCCGGTCGTCTTCCCTGACCAGGGCATCTGGCACCCCCTGGCCCCGGCGATGTTCGAGGACCTCAAGGAGTATCTGAACTGGACCGAGAGCCGCAGCGACCTGGGGGACGGACCGCTGGTGGGCCTGGTGCTGCAGCGCAGCCACATCGTCACCGGCGACGACGCCCACTACGTGGCTCTGATTCAGGAGCTTGAGTTCCGCGGGGCCCGTGTCATCCCTGTGTTCTGCGGCGGTCTTGACTTCTCGAAACCCGTCAACAGCTTCTTCTTCGATCCCCTCAACCCCGACCAGGCCCTGGTCGATGCGGCGGTGAGCCTCACGGGCTTTGCCCTGGTGGGCGGTCCTGCCCGTCAGGACCATCCCAAGGCCATCGAGACCCTGCGGCGGCTCAACAGGCCTTACATGGTCGCCCTGCCGCTGGTGTTCCAGACGACCCAGGAATGGGAAGGCAGCGACCTCGGGCTCCATCCGGTGCAGGTGGCCCTGCAGATCGCCATCCCCGAACTGGATGGGGCGATCGAACCCATTGTCCTGTCCGGTAGGGATGACGCCACCGGCAAGGCCCACACCCTCCAGGATCGCGTCGATGCGATCGCCGAACGGGCGATCCGCTGGGCGAATCTGCGGCGGAAACCCCGCCATGCCAAAAAGCTGGCGATCACGGTCTTCAGTTTTCCCCCCGACAAAGGCAACGTCGGCACCGCCGCCTACCTCGATGTCTTCGGGTCCATCTTCCGGGTGCTGGAAGAGCTGCGCGCCGCCGGCTACGACGTCGGCACCCTGCCCCGCGACTCGAAGGACCTGATGCAGCAGGTGCTCAAGGATCCCGAGGCCATGGAGGGGGCGCCGGAACTGGCCATCGCCCACCGGATGAGCGTCGAGGAGTACGAGCGGTTGACGCCCTTTTCCAGCAGGCTTGAAGAGAACTGGGGCCGTCCCCCCGGTCAGCTCAACAGCGACGGCCAGAACCTGCTGGTCTACGGCCGTCACTTCGGCAATGTCTTCATCGGCGTCCAACCCACCTTCGGCTACGAGGGGGATCCGATGCGGCTGCTCTATTCGCGCAGCGCCAGTCCGCACCATGGCTTTGCGGCCTACTACACCTACCTCGAGAAGGTCTGGGGGGCCGACGCGGTGCTCCACTTCGGCACCCATGGATCCCTGGAGTTCATGCCGGGCAAGCAGATGGGCATGAGCGAGAGCTGCTACCCGGATTCCCTCATCGGGGCGCTTCCCAATCTTTATTACTACGCGGCCAATAACCCCTCAGAAGCCACGATCGCCAAGCGTCGCGGCTACGCCTCCACCATCAGTTACCTCACGCCACCGGCCGAGAATGCCGGTCTTTACAAGGGCCTGAAGGAATTGGGCGAACTGGTGGGGTCGTACCAGCAGTTGCGGGAGGGGGGCCGTGGCATTCAGATCGTCAATGCCATCGTTGAAACCGCGCGCCAGTGCAACCTCGACCATGACGTCGACCTGCCTTCGGTCGATGCCGTTGAACTGGATCAGGACCGGCGCGATGCGGTGGTCGGTGCCGTGTACCGCCAACTGATGGAGATTGAAAGCCGACTGCTTCCCTGCGGTCTGCACACCATCGGCAAACCCCCCACGGCGGAGGAGGCCATCGCGACCCTGGTCAACATTGCCGCCCTCGAACGGGAGGAGGAGGGGCTGCGCAGCCTGCCGGGGCTGCTGGCCGAAAGTCTGGGGCGCTCCATCGAGGAGGTCTACCGCGGCAACGACGCCGGGGTGCTGGCGGATGTGGAGTTGAACCGCCGCATCACCACCACCAGCCGTCTGGCGGTGGGAGCAATGGTGCGGGCCCTCACGGGCCGTGATGGCCGCGTGACCCTGCAGGACAGCTTCGGCTGGCTCTGGCGCTCCCTGGAGCGCCTGGGACTGCGCCTTCCAAGCCCGTGGCTGCGGGTGTGTTGTGGCGCCGGCTTCACCCAGGTGAATGCCGTCGAACTCGACCGTCTGTTCACCTATCTGCGCGGTTGTCTTGAACTCGTCTGCGCCGACGAGGAGATGCAGAGCCTGCTGCGCGCCCTGGATGGCAACTACGTTCTGCCAGGTCCCGGGGGGGATCCGATCCGCAATCCTGGTGTGCTGCCGAGCGGCAAGAACATCCATGCCCTCGATCCCCAGGCGATCCCGACCCGGGCGGCTGTGGCCGCCGCCAAGGTGGTGGTGGATCGCCTGATCGAGCGTCAGCGGTCTGAGCAGGGGACCTGGCCCGAGACCATCGCCTGCGTGCTGTGGGGGACCGACAACATCAAGACCTATGGCGAATCCCTGGCCCAGATTCTCTGGTTCCTGGGGGTGCGTCCCCTCGCTGACTCCCTCGGGCGGGTGAACAAGCTGGAGCTGATCCCCCTCGCTGAGCTGGGGCGGCCCCGCATTGACGTGGTCGTCAATTGTTCGGGGGTCTTTCGCGACCTCTTCATCAACCAGATGGCCCTGATTGACCAGGCGGTGAAGCTGGCGGCGGAGGCTGATGAGCCCCTCGATCAGAACTTTGTGCGCCGCCATGCCCTGGAACAGGCCGAAGCCCAGGGCGTCAGCCTCAGGGCCGCTGCCACGCGGGTCTTCTCCAATGCCAGTGGAAGCTACAGCTCGAATGTCAACCTTGCTGTCGAGAACAGCAGCTGGGAACAGGAAAGCGAACTGCAGGAGATGTATCTCCAGCGCAAGACCTTTGCCTTCAATGCCGACAATCCAGGGGAGATGAATCAAAACCGTGAGGTCTTTGAATCGGCGATGAAGACGGCAGACGTTACTTTCCAGAATCTGGATTCGGCAGAAATTTCACTGACCGACGTGAGTCATTATTTTGACTCTGATCCCACGAAGCTCATTCAGACTCTGCGTGATGACGGCAAAGCTCCGGCCAGCTACATCGCTGATACCACGACAGCCAACGCCCAGGTCCGCAGCCTTGGCGAGACGATTCGACTCGATTCCCGCACCAAGTTGCTCAATCCAAAGTGGTACGAGGGGATGCTCAACAGTGGCTACGAAGGGGTGCGCGAGGTGGCCAAGCGGCTGAATTTCACCCTTGGCTGGAGCGCCACCAGTGGCTCTGTTGACAACTTTGTTTACGAGGAGGCGAACGAGACGTTCATCAATGATCCAGAGATGCGGCAGCGGCTGTTGGACCTCAACCCCCACAGCTTCCGCCGCATCGTCGGCACGCTGCTGGAGGTCCACGGCCGCGGCTACTGGGAGACCTCCGACGCCAACATTCAGCAGTTGCAGCAGCTGTACCAGGACATCGAGGACAGGATCGAGGGGGTGGAGCCCCGCTCCTGAGCCGGGGTCGTCCGCGGGGATCCCTTCACAATCCGCAACATCGTGTTACGGTTAGTCAAGTTTCAGGACCTGCCGTGGCTTCCTCCTCCCCCGCCGTGATCCGCGGCGCCACCGTTACCACCGAAGACGGTGGCCGCCTTAACGCCTTCGCCGCCGAGCCCCGCATGCAGGTGGTGAGCCCCGACAACGGCTGGGGTTTCCATGAGCGTGCCGAGAAGCTCAATGGCCGCATGGCCATGCTCGGCTTCATTGCCCTGCTGGCCACTGAGTTCGCCCTGGGTGGCGAGGCCTTCACCCGCGGTCTGCTCGGCCTCGGCTGATCGGTCCCACGGTTCCACCTTCACCCACGGCAGACTTTCTGCCGTGGGTTTTTTTGTGCCCGTGCCGCCCCCCCCCAGCGCCCTCGTCAGCGGCGCCGGCCCCACAGGTTGTGTTGCCGCTCTGGCCCTCGCCGCCTGTGGCTGGCGGGTGCATCTCTACGACCCCGCCCCGGCCCAGAGCCTTGGCCAGCGGGCCCGGGCCTATGCCCTCACCCATTCCACCCGTCGGCTGATGCAGTCCCTCGGCCTCTGGGAGGGATTGCTGCCGCAGCTGCAGCCCTTTCAGCGGCTGGTGATGTCGGATCGGTGGGCCGGTGCCCCCGATGTGCTGTTCACGGCTGCCGACGCTCCCGTCGGCTGGATCCTGGACCATCGCCCCCTGATGGAGCTGTTGCTCCAGCGCTGCCGGTCGGCCCCGGGGGTGCACCTGCACCTCGGTGAACCCGACCCTCCGACCCAGTCAGTCGGCCTGCGGGTTCACTGTGAAGGTGGACGGTCTCCGGCCCGCTCGGACCTGGGCATCGGCTTCGTTGGCTGGGATTACCGGCAGGGCTGCCTCACCTGCCAGGTGCAGCTTGAGGGGGCTGCCCCAGCCACCGCCTGGGAGGTCTTCCGTCCGGAAGGTCCCCTGGCGGTGCTGCCCCTGGGTGAAGGCAGGGCCCAGGTGGTCTGGAGCGGTCCCCTTGAGGCCTGTCGCCAGCGCCAGGCCCTTGCCGAGGCCCCCTTCCTTGAGGCCCTGGGGGCTGCCCTGCCAGCGGGCCTGCGTCCCAGCCGCGTGCTCGAACCGGCGGCGAGCTTTCCCGTCGCCTGTCGCCTCGCCGGCCGACTGGCCCGGGGCAGGGCCCTGCTCTGCGGCGAAAGCGCCCATCGTTGTCATCCCGTGGGAGGGCAGGGTCTCAACCTCTGTTGGCGGGATGTGGCCGTGCTCTGGCAGGAGGCCGCCGCCGTGGCCGCCGGCGAGCGCTCCCTGCAGCGCCTGCCCCGGCGCTACGCCCGCCGCCGCTGGGTCGATGCCCTGCTCACCCTGGCTGCCACTGATCTGCTGATCCGACTCTTCTCCAACCGTTGGCTGCCGCTGCTGCTGGTGCGTCAGTTGATTCTGCGCACGCTCTCCCTTGCGGCGCCATTGCGGACCCTGGCCCTCGCCGCCGCCAGTCAGGGCCTGGTGCCCCTCGGGACCCTGCCAGGGGGGATTGACAGGGCCCCCTCCAGGGGAGAACAATCTCCTCTCTTCAGACGTGCTTAACGGACATCGACGGCCTGTGGGGCCACACTCGTGGCCAGATCCTCTGGTTTCTGTCGCTGTCCAGTCTTTCCGTCGTTACGGGGTATCCCCGGTCTCTGTCCGCCATTCTCCGCCCATGGTGATCACCACGTCGCCACAACCTGTCCCCCCCTCGGCGCTGGTGGAGTTTCTTCGGCGCGACATCGGCCTGAGCGACGATGCCCTCGCCCTCGGTCTGCGTCAGGCCGTGCAGGAACAGGCACCACTGCCCGTCACCCTCTGGCGTTTCGGGTTGATCAGCCTGGTGCAGCTTGATCGGGTCTACGACTGGCAGGACCGTCAGTAGAGCAGCAGCGATTCGACCGGTGCCGGTCCGGGCAGTTTTGTACGGCCGCCCAGATCGCACAGCTCAGCAAGGAAGCCGAAGCCGACAACCTCACCGCCGACCCGCTGCACCAGCGAGGCGCAGGCTGCGGCCGTGCCCCCGGTGGCCAGCAGGTCGTCCACCACCAGCACTTTCTGGCCGTGGTCCAGGGCACCGCTCTGGATTTCCAGTCGGTCGCTGCCGTACTCCAGCTGATAGTCGAGGGCCTCAACCATCCCAGGCAGCTTTCCGGGCTTGCGCACGGGGACGAAGCCGCGGCCCAGCACCAAGGCAAGGGCATTGCCCACCAGGAACCCGCGGGCCTCGATGCCCACGATCAGATCGGCCTTGAGGGGGTCGACCCTGCGGGCCAGGCCATCGAGGGTGAGCTTCCAGATCTCGGGATCGCGCATCAGGGGCGTCAGGTCGCGGAACAGGATTCCGGGCCGGGGAAAGTCGGGAACTGTGCGCACCACGGCCCGCAGCCGCTCGTCCAGGGGGGAGGTGGGGCTGGCTTCGGTGCTCATGGAAGAGACAGGGGGTGACGCGGGCCCTGCACACCTGCCATCATCGCAGCCAACGCCGTTCCCTTTTGACCGCCGCACCCGCCGCACCCGTGTCGGAGCGTCCGCTGCCCCGCCGGGGTCTCGAGCGCCTTGACCTGCTGCTGCTCGCCATCGAAGCCCTCGATCTGCATGGCAGCGAAGCCATGCTGTGGTGCTGCGACCAGCTGGGGCTGAGTGGCCAGTTTCCGGATCGGGTCACCCTCTGGCGCAGCCGCTGCCGCAACCCCCTGCGGCGGGCCAGTCGCCGCGGCCAGCTGGGCACCGACGAAGCCCGGGCGCTGATCACCCTGGCCTGCACCCTGGCCCAGCGGGTCTACCCCCTGCTGCGTCAGCTCGTCTCCAGTCGCGAACCCGCCGACCTCACGGCCCAGCGCTGGGCCTTGTTCCGCGACAGGTTCAGTGATCTGGTGCGGGAGCGGTTCAATGTGCGTCGCGGTGCCGTGCGACAGCTGCTTGATGACCGTGAAGGGGAAGCCCTGCGAAGGGCCATCGTGGAGTCGCTGTTGCTGTCCGCCGGTCCCGGTGGGGCGGCACGGCTCGAGGCCAGTCTGAGGGATGCCCAGCGATGACCCAGTTCAGCTCCCTGTTCAGCCTTGGTGGTCCCACCGGTGCCCCTCTGCGGCTGCGTTTTGAACAGAGCAGCGCCCGCCTGGATCTCTTCGGCCTTCCCGATGTGACCCGGGATCCGGAGTCCGCAGCGGACAGCCAGCAGCGCCTCGGAATCCTGACCCGCTGGGAGCTGGCCATCGGCCAGCAGGCCACCCTTGAGGGTCGTCTTGATCATCTCCAGGGTCTGCTGGAGGTGGTGCTCACCTATGTGCGCCGGCTGATCAGCAGCAGCCCCCGCCATTGCGGCGGTGAGGCCCAGCGGGTGGAGATCGAACCCCGGGAGGGTGGCCATCTGCTCACGGTCCACAGCAGTCAGCCCGACACCCCGCCCCTGCGACTGGTCCTCGACAGCGCCGAGCTGGCTGATCTCACCCAATGTCTGGACCAGATGCTGAACGATCCACGCATCGCTCTGCCGCTGGTTCCCCCCGCGGCCCGGCCCCTGCCCCGGCGGGATCTTCCCCGCAGCGCCCCCCTGGCGCAGCGGTTGCTGGCCCCCACCGCCGCCGCCGCCAGCCTGCTGGCCACCGCTGCCCTCGTCAGCCTTGTGCCCCTGCCCCGCCCCGAACCCGGCCGCGGCGCGCCCTCCACGGTCGCGGCGCCGTCGGCTCGCGGGGCCACGACGGGCCGATGAGATCCACCGCCGCCTCCTGGGGCCGTCTGCGGCGCCGCATCATCCGCCTGGGGGCCCAGCTTGATGTGGTTGTCCGCAGTGATCCGGAGGTGTGTGGCCTCAGCGGGGATGACTTCACCATCAGCCTTCACCATTCAGGCCAGGGGGACTGCACCGTGAGGGGGCTCAACCTTGTGGACTGTCCGAATGAGCTCGTGATCGCGGAATTTGAACGCTGGCTCCGGGATGCGGGTTACCTGGATCAGCCGACGGACAGTCCCGCGATGGATTGACCAGGCCCGTCGGGTCGATAGCTTGGCGGTCATGCAGGCCCCCCGCAGCCAACGCCGTCCTTCCGGTCCCCCCTCCCGCCGCTCCAGGCGCGGTGGTGGACTGGCGCTCATGGTGATGGGCCTGGCCTGGTTGCTGGCCGGTGGCGGCGTGCTTTTCGGCCTCAGTCAGCTGCCCAGCCGCCTTGACACCCTGCTGTACTTCAGCACCGCCCTGGGCAACATCACCATGGGGTTGCTGCAGCTGGGCTCCGGTCTGCTGCAGCTGAGCGGCGCCCTGCTGCTCATCCTCGCGGCAGTGGCGGGGCTGATGCTGATGCTCGGTGGGGTGTTGCGGCTCAGCCGCCTCCTGCTGGGTCAGAGGCGGTCCCGGCGCCAGGGTCCCCCCGCCAGGGGTGCGTCCGTGGCCCACCGCCCCGGCCGCCCGGCCAGCACTTACCTGCTGGATGCGATCCGCTCACCCCGCTGATCCAGCCAGGGCCCTCTGCAGGGCTTCGTTCCAGCCGCGCAGGAGCAAGGGCCGTTCGACGATGCCGTCCCAGGGTGCCGTTGTCGCTTCGAGGTAGGCGTCGGCATCCAGTCGGCGCACGAGGGCCAGCAACCTCCCTCCGGGGGCCAGTCGTTGCCGCTCGCGGCTGGCCAGCTCCCGGCCGACCCCCACATCGCTCCCCAGCACCAGCAGCAGCAGGGTCGGCGCTGTCCCCCGGGCCTCCGTCCGCAGGGGCGGCCAGCCGCTGATCCGCAGCCAGGTCTGCAGCACCGCGACTTCCTCCGGGTCCAGCTCTCCCTCGAGCTCGATCACCATCCCAGCCGGCGGCGCTGGTGGCGATCGCCAGGATTCCTGGTCCCGACGGGGGCCGAGGGGGCAGGGCAGTGCCACCGACAGGGTCGTTCCCTGGCCGAGCTGACTCTGGAGCTGCAGCTCCCCGCCCATCAGCTGCACCAGTTCGCGGCAGATCGCCAGCCCCAGCCCAGAGCCACCGAAGCGTCGGCTCGTGGAGGGCTCGGCCTGGCTCCAGGCTTCGAAGACCCGCGCCTGCTGCTCAGCATCCATGCCGATGCCGCTGTCGCAGACCTCAAACCGCAGGCCCCCCCCATCGCTGCCGCCCTGCTCGATGCGCAACCGCACCGACCCCCCGGGGGTGAACTTGATCGCATTCACGAGCAGGTTCACCAGCACCTGCCGCAGCCGTGCGGCATCTCCAATCCAGCAGGGGGCAACCGTCTCGCCGATGGCCACCACCAGGGTGAGACCTTTCACCTGGGCCTGCAGGGACACCAGGTCGATCACGTCCTCCACCAGCTCGTCGAGATCAAAGGGCAGGGTCTCGAGCTGCACCCGCCCTGACTCCAGCCGCGACAGGTCGAGGAAATCTTCAGTGAGCCTGAGCATTTCACGCGCCGCACCCTCGATGGTGTCGAGGTACTCCCGCACCCGCGAAGGCAGCTCCTGCCTCAGGGCCAGGCGGGTGTAACCGAGCACGCTGGTGAGGGGCGTGCGCAGCTCATGGCTGAGACGGGCCAGCACCGACTGGCGCAACTGGGCGCTGGCGATGGCCTTCTGTTCACTGCGCAGGGAAAGATCCAGGGCCTGGCTGCGGCGCTGCACCTCCTGGGCCAGGTCCGTTCCCGAGCGGCGCAACGCCTCCACCTGGTCGTTGAGGCGTTGCACGAGCACCTCGAGCACCTCGGCCAGCGTCTGCACCTCAAGGGGGCTGGCCGGTGGCAGCTGCGGTTGAAAACTGAGGGGCCCATGGTCCTGGGTGCTCACCGCCTCGGTGAGATGGCGTGAGGTGGTGGTCAGCTGTTCGAGGGGACGCAGGATCCAGCGGTTGAGCCTCTGGGTCACCACGATCGCCACGAGCAGCGCCAGGATGCAGAGGACCAGGGCCAGGCGAGCGCCCTGGGTTTCGATTCCCTGCAGCCCCTCCTGGGGGATCACCACCAGCACCAGCCAGTCGAGGCCCTGGCCATCGCTCCATCGCATCGTCTCGACGAACACCGTCCGGTTGCGTTCGTTGAACTCGAGTTGTTCGCGGTTGCGGCCCCAGCCCCCCTGCAGCCTGAGGTCGCCGTTGTCCGTGCGGCTGAAAAGCAGGCTCCCCAGTCGCCTCACCAGGGGGTCGTCGCTCCCATCGATCCGTGTCCGCCGGGGAGGATCGCCAGGGCTGGTTCTGAGCACCATGGCGGGGCGGGAGCTGGCCACGAGGCGGCCGTCACGCTCAAGCACCAGCACCAGTCCCGGCCGCTGCCCCCAGAGCTGCTGCAGAAACGTGCTCAGCTGGGTGAGGATCACATCGACACCGATGACCCCCTGCAGGCGCCCGCTGCGGGGATCGCGGACAGGCTGATTGAACGAGACCGAAAGCACACCGGGATTGTCATCCCATTGGTAAATCGAGCTCCAGACCGGATGGCCTGCCTTGATCGTCTCGCGATACCAGGGCTCTTCCCGGGCGGTGCCGATCGGTTCAATCACCCGCAGGGGCTGCCGCTGCCG
>CAMASU010000032.1 GCA_945861105.1 Synechococcus sp. UW140 | reverse complement strand
AGGCCCGATGGCCGTCAGGCGACCTCGTCACGGATCTCGCGCAGCAGCAGATCGAGCTGGGCCAGATCATCGGCCGGAGCCGCAGCGCCGGCGGGGAGCATCTCGAGCTGCCACTCCCCCTCGATGCCGCAGAGACGATCGGCGAGCCCGCTGAGGCCGGCCTGCTGAACCGTGCGCTGCAGTTCCTGCAGCAGGGCCGGCATGCGGATCGAACTGGCCCGCAGGGCGCGACGCAGATCGGCCTGGGTGCGCCCGCTGTGCCGCAACCAGTCCTTGAGGAAATCCTCAAGCTGCAGCAGCTCATCGGGATCAAGGGCGGGCGGAGAAGGGGCCATCGGTGACACCTGCGCCCTTCCAGCCTGGCACCCAGGCGGTTCTCCGGTCAGGAGAACCAGCGATCGAGCCGCTGACGGGCCCGGTCGCGGATGGAGTCCGTGAGGTGGGTGCGCACCATCCCCAGCAGGGCGGTGAGGGCCACCACGTCGTCGCTGAACCCGGCGATGGGCAGAAAGTCGGGAATCAGATCGGTGGGCACCAGCAGATACGTGAGGGCCGCCAGCATCGTGAGTCGCACGGTGTGGGGGGTCTGGCCGTCAAGCAGCAGCTCCAGGCATTCGACGGCCGGGCGGGCGACGGTGCGCCCGGCCCTGCGCAGCATCCGGCGCAGCAGGCCTTCATCAACCACGGTGCTGTCAACGACGGTGGCGTCGACGGTGGGAGCGGACTCAGGCACGAGGGCAGATCAAGGTCAGGAGCTACAGCCTGATCCCTGGGGCCCGGCCACCACAGTGGGAAAAACCGGCCAGGCCCGGGCGGGCCAGGCGAGCTGGGAACGATCAGCCCACTTCCACCAGTCCCGACTGAATGCCGGCCCGCCGCAGCTTGCGCAGGGACCGTTGCACCACCTGGCGGCAGTATTCACGGCTGCAGTTCATCTGTCGGGCCACCTCGGCCAGGGTGCGCCACTCATGGGTGCCGTCCATGCCGAACCGCAGCATCACCACGGTGCGCTCCTTCGGGGTGAGGCTGGCGTGGTCGAGCAGCTTCCAGACCGCGGCCATGCGCTCGTCAAGCTCGGCGCGCTCCATGGGTGGAATCTCCTCGCTGGGCAGCACATCCACCAGTTCTGAAGGGTCCGACTTCGACTTGACGACCCCCTGAAGGCTGACGGTGACGCTGCGCAGCTCGCAGCCCAGCAGATCCTCCACCTCCTCCAGGGGGATGTCGAGCGAGCGACTCAGCTCAAGGGCACCGGGTTGGCGGCCTGTGGACTGAAAGAGCCTTGCCTTGGCAGCCCTCAATTTAGTGAGTTTCTCATTGATGTTGACCGGAATCCGGATCGTTCGACTCTGGGTGGAGAGGGCACGGTTCAGACCCTGACGAATCCACCAGTAGGCATATGTGCTGAATCGATGTCCACGGGTCGGATCGAACTTCTCCACTGCGCGGGTGAGGCCGAGGGTGCCCTCCTGAATCAGGTCAAGCAGCTCAAGACCCTTGCCCTGATAACGCTTGGCGAGGTTGACCACGAGCCGCAGATTGGCCGTGATCATCTGATTCTTGGCCCGCTCGCCCAGCCGGATGAGACGTCGCTCCTCATCGCTCAGCTCCTCGGGCGGTCGCTCGAGCAGGGGCATCATGGCCTGCACCTTGCGCCCGAGGGTGAGCTCCTGCTCGGGGGTCAGCAACTGATGCCGACCGATCTCACCCAGAAAAGCGCTGAGGGAACTGGCCATGGCGACAACCGATTTCTGGACTGAATTGAACGTAGGGGACCTTCCTGTTTTTCCCGGAACCTTTGGAAAGGTTTTCCACTTCCCATTTGATTCGCATTTCAGCTCCCCAATCCACCACACAAAGCCGAAGCGAATCAGCATGACGAAGCGTAAAGCAGGCAAAAACGAAGAAAGAATGACGCCGCTTTTTTTGACCAAAACCGGAAAAAATCCATCGGCCGCGACGGCAACCACGACCCGGTAGGGGCTACGGTCCCGGGCCAATGCCTCCCCTCCACGCCATGGCCCAGGACCTGCTGACCCGCGCCGGTGTCGCCTACCTGCACGAGATCGGTTTCATGGTGTGCTTCGCCGCCCTGATCCTCGAACGCTGGCTGCTCCGCCCCGACCCCGACAGGGCCACCGCCACCCGCCTCGTGATCATCGACATCGTCTACGGGCTGGCGGCCCTCACCCTGCTGGTCAGCGGCATCCTGCGGGTGATCCACTTCGGCCAGGGTTCAGCCTTCTACACCACCAATCCCCTGTTCTGGTGGAAGGTGGGGCTGTTCCTCGGCGCCGGGGCCCTGTCGCTGTACCCCACCGTGACCTATGTGCTCTGGGCCATCCCCCTGCGCAAAGGGGAAGCCCCGAGCCTGTCGGCGGCAGCCACCAGCCGCCTGCGCTGGGTGATCAACATTGAATTGCTTGCCTTCGCCAGCCTGCCGCTGCTGGCCAGCCTCATGGCCCGGGGTGTGGGCCTCCCCGCATGATCCCGGCAGCGCCGGATTGTGCCCCCGTCGAGCAGCGTCGCCTGCTCAGCCCCGAGGAGCGTCAACGCCTTGCCGTTCCGCCGTCACCACCGGAGGTCTCGCCTCGCCCCGCCTATGCCGACCGGCTGCAGCCCTCCTCCCTCGGCTGGGTGAGCCGCCGTTCATGGTGCGTCTGGATCGAGCCGGATCCGCAGCCTGATCGCTTCAGCGGCCTCTGGCGCCAGGCGGTCGACACCGCCCTCGCCCGCTGGGGTCGCGAACTCACCCTGCAACCCGTTGAACGGGCCGACGATGCCCACATCAGGCTCTGGCGCCGTCGCCCCCCCCGCCAGGACGGCCGCGCCAGCCTCGGACGGGCACTGCTGAGCCTGCAGATGGTGCGCCGGGGCGGAGCGGATCGGCCCGAACCGCTCGTGGATGTGCTGCTCGACCCCGGCCAGCGGTTGCAGGGCCTGCAGGCCACGGCCCTGCACGAGCTCGGCCATGGGTTCGGGCTCTGGGGCCACAGCGACCGGCCCGACGATGTGATGACGGCCGTGCCAGGGCCCCGGCCCCCCAGCGACCTCAGCCCCCGGGATCGGGAGACCCTGCGCTGGCTGCTGGGGCGCCCCTCCCTGTTCCGGCCCGAGCCACCGCCCCCGACGCCTTAATCCACGGGCCGACGGGGGGCCCCACGCCGGTCAGCCAGCACCTGCAGCACCTGCCGCCAGCTCACCCCGTGCTGGGCGAGGGCCACCTGCAGATGGAACACCAGATCGGCGGCCTCAGCGGCAATGGCCGGCCCCTCGCCGTCCTTGCAGGCCATCACGAACTCGGTGCTCTCCTCACCGATTTTCTTGAGGATGCGGTTGTCGCCCCCCTCGAACAGGCGATTGACGTAGCTGCCCGGCTCGGGGGCCCGCCGTCGCTGGTCCACCACTCGGTACAGCTCGCTGCAGGCATCGGCCGGCGGGAGGGGGGCCGCGGCCCCGCCCGGCTGCGGCGAGGGGCCTGCACCGAAGAAGCAGCTGCGGGCACCGGTGTGGCAGGCGCCACCCCCCAGCTGCTCCACGGTCAGCAGCAGCACGTCGGCATCACAGTCGTAACGCACCCCCCGCAGCCGCTGGATCTGGCCGCTGGTGGCCCCCTTGTGCCAGAGCTCCTGGCGGGAGCGGCTCCAGTAATGCACCTCGGCGGTGGCCAGGCTGCGGGCGATGGCCTCCCGATTCATCCACGCCACCATCAGCACGGATCCATCGAGCCAGTCCTGGGCAATGGCCGGCAGCAGCCCGGCGGCGTCGAAGCGCAGATGCTCGAGCGGCAGGGGCTCAAGGGGGGGCAGGCTCGGCGGGGTCATGGCCGCAGGGGAGACTGAAGACTTCAGCCTTGCAGCCCGCGGTCGTCGCCATGTACACCTGCAGCAAGCGGTTCGGCGGCTTCCCCTGCTGCCATCGCCAGCCCGACCATCCGGGCCACTGCCGCTTCGTCCACGGCTATGACCGCAGCTTCACCTGCTGGTTCGGCGCCGGCGAACTGGATGTCAATGGCTTCGTCGTCGATTTCTCCAGCCTGCGGCCCCTGCGCCGCCTGCTGGAGGAGCAGTTCGATCACACCTTTCTGGTGCGGGCCGATGACCCGTTGCTCGACGACTGGCGCCGCCTGCACGACCTGGGGGCCCTTGATCTGCGGGTGATGGACAACGTCGGCATGGAGGCCAGTGCCCGCTGGGTCTGGGAACGGGCCAACGCCCTGTTGCAGCAGCGTGACGGCGGCCGCAGCTGGTGCTGGCGGGTCGAGGCCCGCGAGAACGATCAGAATGCCGCCTGCTGGGAAGCCCTGCCCCCGTGGTGCCCCTCCCCATGACTCGGCCATGACGGCTCCATCAGCCGGACAGCTGGCCACCGCCTGGGCGGTGTTCCAGGGGCTGCTGGTGGAGGCCCTGCCCTTTCTGCTGATCGGCGTGGCCATCGCCAGCCTGGCCCGGGCCTGGGATCCCCGCGGTCGCTGGCTGCAGCGGCTGCCGACGGGCGGGGTGCCAGGAGCCCTCAGCGGTGCCCTGCTGGGGTTCGCCCTGCCGGCCTGCGAATGCGGAAACGTGCCGGTGGCCCGGCGGCTGCTGGCCGCCGGAGCCCCGCTCGCCACCGCCTTCGGCTTCCTCTTTGCCGCTCCGGTGCTCAACCCGATCGTGCTGCTGGCCACCTGGGCGGCCTTCCCCGACCGCCCCTGGCTGCTGCTGCTGCGCCCCCTCGGCAGTCTGCTGATTGCCCTGGCGGTGACGGCGCTGCTGCTGCTGTTGCCCGAAGGTGAGCTGCTGGCCCCAGAGCTGCTGGCAGAACGGCGGCTGGTGCAGCCCCTGGGGCAGGTGGGACTGCTGGAGCGGCGCAGTGGGCTGGTGGGAGGCGCCGGGAACCTGCCGGCCCCGACCCCGTTCAGGCGCCCCGCCCTTGCCGAGCTGCTCGACCACGGCTCGCGGGAATTTCTCGAGCTGGCGGCCCTGCTGGTGCTGGGCAGCGCCGTCGCCGCCCTGCTGCAGACCCTGATCCCCCGCGACCTGTTTCTGACCCTCGGTCAGGCACCGACGCTGTCGGTGCTGAGCCTGATGCTGCTGGCCCTGGTGGTCAGCGTCTGTTCAAGTGTCGACGCTTTCCTGGCCCTTGGCTTCGCCGGCCAGGTCACCCCGGGGGCCCTGCTGGCGTTCCTGCTGCTGGGGCCGGTCATCGACCTGAAGAGTCTCAGTCTCTATGGCCGCATCCTGCGCCCCAGGGCCCTCGCGGTCACCCTGGTCGCGGTTTCCCTTGCCGTGCTGCTGATCGGCCAATGGCTCAACCTCGCACTCCTGTGATCCCCTGGCCCCCTCTGGTGCTGGCCACCTGGGGGGTGGTGCTGCTGCAGGCCTGGGCCTCGGGGCGGCTGCACCTGCTGCTGCAGCCCGATTTTCATGGTCTTGTGCTGGCGGCGGGCCTGCTGCTGTTGCTGCTGGCCCTGGCAGGACTGCGCTGGCCCAGCGGGGCGGGCCGACGCCGACCCGGCAGCGCCGTGGCGGTGCTGCTGGGCACGGCCGCCCTGATGCTGGCACTGCCGCCGCGGCCGTCCCTGTCGACCCTGGCGGCCAACCGCGGGGCAGCGGATCCCGGTGGTGATGGCCTCACGTTTCTGCTGCCACCCGAGCAACGCACCCTCACCGACTGGGTGAGGCTGCTGCGGCAGCAACCCGACCCCCAGCTCTGGCAAGGGGAGCCGGTGCGGGTGAGCGGCTTCGTGCTGACCCAGCCGGACGAAGCTCCGTCCCTGGCGCGGATGATGGTGCGCTGCTGTCTGGCCGATGCCACCCCGATCAGCCTGCCGGTGCGCTGGCCCGCCACCGCACCGCTGCCCCCGGCCGACCGTTGGCTGGCGGTGGACGGCGTCATGGGTGTCGAACGCCACCGCGGCGGCGACCGCAGCATCGTGCTGGCCCGCCAGGTGCGCCCGATTCCCGAACCCGCCCGCCCCCTGGAACCATGAACCGCCGTCTCTGGCTGCCGCTGCTGGCCGCCACCCTGCTGGCGGGTCTGCAGCAGCAGCTGCTGCTGCGCCGACCGCCGCGGCTGCTGGAGATCCGTGGTCTGCCGCCAGGCTCGGGAGCTGCTGCCCTGGAGCTGCGCTTCAGCCGTCCCATGGCCGTCGACAGCCTGCGGGAGGGGCTGCAGCTGCAGCCATCACTGCGGTTCCAGCTGCAGGGCGACGGCCAGCGCCTCCGACTGCAGCTGCCGGCCGGCCAGACGATTCCAGGCCCCCTGCGGCTGATGCTGGCCGGCCGTGATGGTCGAGGCCAGGCACTGCGGCCCGAAACCGTGGTCTGGGATCCACGACCAGCACTCGTGGCCGCCCGGCCCGCCGGCCCGGTGGACCAGCTGCAGCGCTGGGACGGCAGGCGCTGGCAGACCCTGGCCACGACGGGCGGGCCGGTGCAGACCCTGCTGCCCCTCGGCGATGGTCGCGGCCTGGCGCTGGTGACGGCGGCAGACCCCATGGCCCTGCAGGTGTGGCGTCTGTCGGTTGCCGCTGACGGCCGGGTGCAGCACCACCGACGCCTCGGCAACGAACCCCTGCTGTTCGCCCATCTGAGCAGTGATCAGCAGGGATCCCTGCTGATCCAGGCCGCCAGCCAGCTGATGGGCGAGGTGGAGGTGACCCTCTGGCCTGCCCAGGGGCAGCCGCAGAGCCTTGATCTGAAGGCCAGCGGGCCCATCCGGCTGCTGCCCCAGGGGAGCCGCGTGGTGCTGCCGGAACGGGATGGGCTGGCCCTGCGCACCCTGCCCCCTCTGCCCCCGCGGCGCTCGTTCCTGCCAGGGAGCCGGGATCTGAGCAGTTTCTGCCCAGAGGCGGGCCGGGCCCTGCTGGTGCGCCATTGGCCCGATTACCGACGGTCGATCGAGTGGCTCGAACCGGGGCGCCCCCCCCGGCAGCTCTGGATCGGTGAAGACGCCGTGGTCGCCACGGCCTGCGCAGGCGGTGGGGAGGGGCTCTGGGCGCTGCTGATCCGGGGTGTGTCGCAACCCCAGCTGGACCTGCTGACCCTTGACCGCTCCGGGCAGACCCCGCGACGGTTGGCCCTCGAGGGGCTCGAACTGGAACCCGGCACAGGTCTGTTCCACGACCCCACCAGGCAGCAGCTGCTGCTGCAGGTGAGGGAGCAGGGGGGCGCCCGGGGCGGATCCCGGGCTGCCCTGGTGAACCTGCGCCAGGGAGCCGTCGAGCTGCTGCCCGGTGAGGTGCGCCAGCTCGGATGGCTTCCGTCGAGACAGCTGATCAGGTTGCCGGGCAGGGCTCCCTAGGATCGACAACCGTTTCGGGGGCTGCGGCCATGGCGCCATCGCTGACGCCCCGCCAGCTGGCGCTGCTGGAGATGCTGAGAGCCTGCGATGGCGAGCTGAGCGGCCAGGCCCTGCATCGACGGCTGCGGCAGGCGGGGGTGAGCATGGGCCTGGCCACGGTGTACCGGCATCTGCGGAGCCTGCAGCAGCAGGGCTGCATCCGCTGCCGGCACCTGCCGAGCGGCGAGGCGCTCTATGCGCCGCTGGAGCGGGATGTGCACCATCTCACCTGCCTGGAGTGCGGTCACAGCAGTGAACTGCCCCACTGTCCGGTCGGGTCGGTCACCGGGACCGACCAGCTGCCGGCGGGCTTCCGCCCCCTGTTCCACACCCTGGAGGTGTATGGGCTCTGCGCAGGCTGCGCGGCAGGGACAACCTCGGAACTGCCCCAGGCGGAGGGCAGCGACCGTTGAAACGGGAATGATTCTCACAGCACGCCCTGCGCACCATGCAGCCCTCCCCCTGCCGCATTGCCAGGCGGCCCCGTCGCCCCTGGAAATGGCTGATCGTGGCAGGTGTCCTGCTGCTGCCCACCGCAGGGCTCTGCGACGAAGAAGAGCCGCTGAGTCCGGGGTTCTTCGCCACCGTCGAGCAGAGCGGCGCCTGGATCGGCGGCGGACCGGCCGAGGCGTGGACCACCCCACGCCTCGGCTATCGCCAGCCAGGTGACACCATCGACTGGTCCCTGCAGCTGGGACCCCGGTTCGTGGGGGCCGAACGCACCGACTGGACCGCGAAGCTCGAGCTGGCCTGGCGCCCCGCCCAGGCCCTGGAGCTGTACGGCGAATGGGAGCCGGCCATCAGCACCGCCAGTGGCGATCAGGGGCTTTACCAGGAAGCCAAGGCCGGGGTCGTGTTCCGCCTCGGGTCAGGACCCGTCAACTTCGACGATGTGCAGGGCTTCGCCAGCATCACCCGGGGGCTGTACCTCAAGGTCGAGCAGCAGGGGGCCTGGGGGGTGGGCGGCCGTCAGGAGGTGGTCAGCGCCAGTCCGCGGCTGGGTTGGGCGTTTGAGAAGGCCCCTGTGAGCCTGGCGGTGGAGGCCGGTCCGGGCTTCCTGTTCCCCGGTGACGGCCAGCAGCGCACCGACCTGCTGGGCAAGGTCGACCTGGGGATCGGCCTCAACGACCGCTGGGAGCTGTATCTGGAATATGAACCGAGCGTCGGCTTCGTCGCCGAAGAACGGGGCTGGCTTCACCGGCTCAAGGGCGGTGTGGTGTTCAGCTTCTGAAGCCGGGCTCCTAGCGTCATCAACAGCGCCCCCCGGCCCACCGCACCGTCCCCATGACCGCCAGCACCCCCCTGCCCGTCACGATCCTCACGGGGTTCCTCGGGGCGGGCAAAACCACCCTGCTGAACCACATCCTCTCCAACCAGGAGGGGGTGCGCACCGCTGTGCTGGTGAACGAATTCGGCGAGATCGGCATCGACAATGACCTGATCATCACCAGTTCGGATGACACGGTCGAGCTGAGCAACGGCTGCATCTGCTGCACCATCAACGATGAGCTGCTGCAGGCCGTGTACCGGGTGCTGGAACGGCCCGATCCCGTGGACTACCTGGTGGTGGAGACCACGGGACTGGCCGATCCCCTGCCGGTGGCGATGACCTTCCTGGGCAGTGACCTGCGGGATGTGACCCGGCTCGACTCGATCATCACGGTGATCGACGCCGAGAATTTCGACGCCTCCGCCCTGGCCACCGAGGTCGGCCGCGCCCAGGTGCTCTACGGCGACATCCTGCTGCTCAACAAGAGTGACCTGGTGGCAGAAGATGCCCTGGTGGCCGTGGAGCAGCAGCTCGGCGCCATCAAGACGTCGCCGCGGATCCTGCGGTCCGTGAAGGGACAGGTGCCGCTGCCGCTGCTGCTCAGCGTCGGTCTGTTCGAATCCGACCGTGTCGCCGCCCCGCAACCCGAAGCCGACCACAGCGCCTGCGACCACGACCACGGGCACTGCACCCACGACGGGCACCACCACGAACACCACCACGAGGGTCACCACCACCACGACGCTCACCACAGTCATGGGGAGCACGGCCATGGGGAGCACAACCATTCCCACGACAATGACGGCGATGGCGCCATCGAGGGGTTCACCTCCCTGTCCTTCCGCAGCGACAAACCCTTCTCGCTACGCAAGTTCCAGTCCTTTCTCGACCACCAGCTGCCGGCGGCGGTCTTCCGGGCCAAGGGCATCCTCTGGTTCAACGAGAGTGAGCGGCGGCATGTGTTCCACCTGGCCGGCAAGCGCTTCTCGATCGACGACAGCGACTGGGAGGGTCCCCGCAGCAACCAGCTGGTGCTGATTGGCCGCGACCTCGACCATGACCGCCTGCGGCGGGAGATCGGCGCCTGCCTGGCACCGGATGCGGGCAAGGGCTTCGGTTGAACGGTCTGCGGGGCAACCGCTGGCGATACTGGAACCAGGTCCTGAGGAAAGTCCGGTGCAACTCCGGCGCTGTCCCGCAACTGTGACGACCCCGCAGGGGTCCAGTCAGAACACTCGCGGCCCCTTCCATCCCCCTTCCTGCCGGCGCGGACCGGCTGCTCCGATGCCCCTTCCCCTCAACCCCTCGCCCCGCCGTCAGCTGCTGCTGCCAGTGCTCGCCGGCCTCGGCTGTGCCGCCCTCTCCGCCCTGCCGGCCCAGGCCCATGGGGGTGCCGGCGGTGGCGTGACGGCTGGGCTGCTCCATCCGCTGCTCGGCCTGGATCATCTGCTGTTGTGGCTCGGCCTGGGGGCCCTGGGTTCGCTGGCCGGCCGCCGCTGGCTGCTCTGGGGTGGTGGTGGCGGTGCCGTGGGGGTCGTGCTGGGATCCCTGGGGGTGTCCTTGCCCCTGGCCGAGCCCCTGGCGGGTCTGGCGGTGACGCTGCTGGGGCTTCTGCTGGTGCTGCTCATCAGCCGGGGTACCGCCCGGGCATGGGCCTCCACAGACCTTCCCCTCGGTGGCCTGGTGGCCGGCTGCTGCGCCATCCACGGTCTCCTGCATGGGGCCGAGGGCAGCGGTGGAACCGGCTGGTGGCTGGGGCTGCTGGTCAGTTCCGTGGCCCTCGTCGCCACCGGCCGCTTCGGGTTTCCCCTGCTGGCAGGCCGCTGGCAGCCCCGGCTGGCCCTGGGACTGGCCGCCAGCGGTCTGGTGCTCACCGGGCTCGCTCTGAACTGAACCCCGACCCGGACCGGTTCAGGATGGCTAGCATGCGACCAACCATGGAGCCGTGATGCTGGAGCTTTCCTTGCTGGGGCTGGTGTTCCTGGTGGCCGGCGTTCTGCTCTGGTGGAGCACGGATTCAGATGATGACGATTCGAGCGGCGGGCTGCTGCAACCGGCTCTCGTGCCGGTGCGGGTGCAGCCCCGCCGCTGAGCTGACGTTCAGCTGTTCGCGCAGGCCGGGCAGAGACCCCGCACCGTCAGCCGCGAGCTGAGCAGGCGAAATCCGTAGCGCTCGGCCGCCAGGCTGCCGGCGTCGAGCACCTCGGGGCTTTCGAACTCTTCGGTGCGACCGCAGGCCGCACACAGCAGGTGATGGTGATCGTCGTCATCCGCTGTGGCCAGCTCAAACCGCCGGCTCCCCTCCGGAAGCTCCAGTTCCCGCAGCAGATCAAGCCCTGACAGCAATCGCAGGGTGCGATACACCGTGGCCAGTGACACCCGCGCGTCCCCACGGAGCAGCTGCTGATGCACGTCCTCGGCACTGAGGTGGTGACCCGCCCCCACCCGTTCGAAGAGCTCAAGAAT
>CAMASU010000031.1 GCA_945861105.1 Synechococcus sp. UW140 | reverse complement strand
CTGAGCGGGGTGTGCAGCTGGTGGCGACGGCCCATGGCAATGAACTGGCCAACCTCTTGCGGAACCCCTCCCTCCAGGACCTCCTGGGGGGCATCCAGACCGTGACCCTCGGCGACGATGAGGCCCGCCGTCGGGGAAGTCGCAAGGCGGTGCTGGAGCGGGCCGCCGATCCCACCTTTCCCCTGGCGGTGGAGCTGCAGAGTCGCACCCGCTGGCTCGTCCATCTCGATGTCGCCACCAGCGTGGACCGGCTTCTGCTGGGGGAGCCCCCCCGCCCCGAGGTCCGGGCCGTGGCCTCCGACGGCCGTCTGGAGATCCGGGCCGCCAGCGCGGTGCCCTCCCGACCGGTACCGCCGCTGCTGGTCCAGCCGGTCCCAGGCCCGGCCGCTCCACCGTTGCGGATCTTCTGCTGCGGCATCTCCCCACAGCAGGTGCAGGAGGCCTCCCTGCGACTCGGATCGGATGTGCGGCTCGCCGAGGAGCCCGAGGGCGCTGATGCCGTGCTGGCGGGACCCCAGCAGCTCGGTCTTCAGCCCGATATCCGGCGTCGCGCCAGGCGTGCTGCGGTCCCCATTCACGTCATCAAGGCGGACAGTCCGGACCAGGTTCACAGAGCCCTGGCCCGCCTGCTGCGTCGATGCGGCGGGTCGAGGGTTTGACGCCTGGCCACACCGTATGGCTTGATAGTGAGCGGCAGCGGAGGCATCCGCCGCCCCATCCGGGGATCCCGCGATCCCTACCCGATGGGTCGTCGCCAAGCGGTAAGGCAGCGGGTTTTGGTCCCGCCATTCCTAGGTTCGAATCCTAGCGACCCAGTTCTCAGGTTCAGTCGTGCTCGTCTCAGATTTCGACGGCGTCATCATCGACGGGATGGAGGAGTACTGGTGGTCGGCGCGCCGATGTGCCATGCGCCTCGATCCGCGGCTTGCTGACCTTCCAGGGACGGTCCCTCAGAGCTTCAGGACCCTGAGGCCCCATGTCCTCGGTGGCTGGGAGATGCCGATCCTGGCGGCCTCGATCGGCGGCTTCGGGCCCACTCCCCAGGCGTTCGCGGCGGCCTATGGATCCAGCCTGCAGCTGGCTCTCCTGCAGCTCGGCTGGGAGCGATCCCGGCTGGAGACGGGGCTCGACGAGGTCCGCGAGGAGGCGGTCCGCCAGGAACGCCAGACCTGGCTGGCCCTGCATCGCCCCTACCCCTGGATGCTGAGCTTTCTGCAGAGACTCCAGGAGGAGGGAACCCCCTGGCGGGTGCTCACCACCAAGAGCGCGTCCTTCACCGCTGAGCTCCTCGCCAGCCATGGTCTGAGGCCTGAGGAGGTGCATGGCCGGGAGGACGGACCCAAGCCCACCGTGCTGGCCAGGATGCTGTCGACACTCTCCCCTCGGGCCAGCGTTGCCTTCCTGGAGGACCGGCTCGCTTCATTGCTGGAAGTGCAGCAGCATCAGGACCTGGCGCCGGTGCGGGGCTTCCTGGCGAGTTGGGGCTATCTGTTCCCCGATGACACGGAACGAGCTCCGGCCTCCATCACGGTGCTGCGTCCCGAAGATCTGCAGACCCCCCTGGCCAACTGGTGACCTGGAGGTACAATACATCTGAACTAATTCGGTGTCTGTCGCCCCTCTGGTGGTGACGCGAGCCCCCATCAGGGGACTTCATCTCAAGGGAGCCGGTCCGTCCGGCCATGCTCCGATGACGACACTGCTCCCGACCCTTCGCTGCTTCTTCCCCATGTCCGTCGATTCCAGGGCTTCCCAGGGTGCGACCCCTTCCGCCGCCGAGCGGGACAAGGCCCTTGGTCTGGTGCTCAATCAGATCGAGCGCAACTTCGGCAAGGGTTCGATCATGCGCCTGGGGGATGCCTCCCGCATGCGGGTGGAGACCCTCTCCACCGGTGCCCTCACCCTCGACCTGGCCCTGGGGGGCGGCTATCCCAAGGGCAGGGTGGTTGAGGTCTACGGCCCTGAAAGCTCGGGCAAGACCACCCTCACCCTGCATGCCATTGCCGAGGTGCAGCGTCGGGGCGGTGTCGCCGCCTTCGTGGATGCCGAACACGCCCTGGATCCCATTTATGCGGCGGCCCTTGGGGTGGACATCGAAAACCTGCTGGTGTCCCAGCCGGACACGGGGGAGATGGCCCTGGAGATCGTTGACCAGCTGGTGCGTTCCGCCGCCGTTGACATCGTCGTGGTCGACTCGGTGGCAGCCTTGACACCCCGCGCCGAAATCGAGGGTGAAATGGGGGATCTGGCCGTCGGCGCTCAGGCTCGGTTGATGAGCCAGGCGATGCGCAAGATCACCGGCAATATCGGCAAGTCGGGATGCACCGTGATCTTTCTGAACCAGTTGCGCCAGAAGATCGGGGTGACCTACGGAAGCCCCGAGACCACGACGGGGGGCAATGC
The DNA here is from genome assembly GCA_945861105.1 of Synechococcus sp. UW140. Taxonomy (GTDB): domain Bacteria; phylum Cyanobacteriota; class Cyanobacteriia; order PCC-6307; family Cyanobiaceae; genus CAIQIA01. The sequence goes on along the minus strand of CAMASU010000031.1, from coordinate 8,768 downwards.
CCTCAAGTTCTATGCCTCGGTCCGGCTCGATATCCGTCGCATTCAGACCCTGAAGCGTGGCACCGAGGAGTACGGCATCCGCGCCAAGGTGAAGGTGGCCAAGAACAAGGTGGCGCCGCCGTTCCGGATCGCTGAGTTCGACATTCTCTTCGGCCGTGGCATCAGCACCCTCGGTTGCCTGCTTGACATGGCGGAGGAGACCGGCGTTGTGGTGCGCAAAGGAGCCTGGTACAGCTACGACGGCGATAATGTCGGACAGGGCCGTGACAACACGATCACATGGCTTGAACAGAATCCCGACCAACGGGATGAAATCGAGTTGCTCACCCGTCAGAAACTCACCGAAGGCGCCGATGTCACGGCGAATTCCATGAAGCCCCTGGCCGCCGCTGCCCGCCGACAGGATCGGGCCGCAGCAGCAGCAGCAGTGGAAGCCGAGGAGACCGACGTCAGCTCGCTGCCTGAGGCGGGATGACGGTTCGGTGCGTGTCTGATCGATGGGGGGCGTGTCCGCTCCCCCGGAGATTCGGGGAAGCCGATTGACGCTGCTGCTGCAGGCTGTGCAGGTGGGTGCTTAGGCGGTCGAGTTCCTGGATGGCCTCGGCTCCATCCAGGTTCACCAGCTCAATGCCATGGCGCATCTCGACCCAGCGGATGCCGCTTTCCGACACGAGAAAGCGGACAGCATGACCATCCTGGAGGTCAACCACCAGCGAAGCCCCCTCGGTGCCGTCGCCACAGAGGTAACAGGTGGCCAGGACCCCGGCGCGCCTGAGGCTCGCGGCCAGGGCCTGCAGGCTCATCACCAGGTCCGTCACCACGTCTCGGTATTGCGTGGCCAGTCGTAAAAACATGCAGGCGGATGCAGTGCCCACATTCTAAGGATTTCTTTGGATTCCAGGTGTGGGTGGCGGCGGGGGAGGGCGCCTCTGTGGGGATCCCGGCACAGGCCGCTCAGCCGTCCGCCAGGGTCCACCAGCCCACGGCGGGGCCGATGAAGCGGACCACCACCCAGAACAGCACCAGGGCGCCGATGCCGACCCAGGCGCCACGGGTGGTGAGGGTCACAAACTGGCGGGTCTGGTCCTGGGTCAAGGGCAGCCAGGCGACAACCCTGGGGGATTCGCTGGCCTCGGGACGGCGCTGCCGGGGCCCCAGTCCCTGGGCGTTGCGTCGGCGAGCTTCCCCCATGGATGACCTTGCGACGGGTGCAGAGCTCAGTCTGGCAGCGGTCAGGCTGGCCGCAGCTGCTCAAGCGGCTGCCAGGGATCCAGCGCCTCCAGCACCCGCTGGCCCCAGCGTCGACCACGCACACGGCCGTCCAGCAGGGCCAACCGGCCAAAACCCTGGTCCCGCAGCGGCTCAACCCCCCGTTGCAGCCGCTCCAGGGCCTCCGGCAGCAGCAGTTCCCTGAACCAATCGCGGCCCTGGCGACGCAGGGCATCCACCCGGGCTGCCGTCAGCGGGTCTTCCATGCTGGCGATCGGCAGGGGACCCACCAGCAGCTGGATCGCCCCCGGCAGGCAGGTGTGCTGCTCAAGCCACCAGCTCCAGCGACAGCAGATCACCCCGTTGCTCTCCGGGGCTGTCTGCTCGTGGTCCACCCGCCGGCCGAATTCGGCGGCCAGGGCACTGGCCAACCAATGGCGCAGCCCATGGTCTTCCACCAGCACGATCGTCACGCCCCCCTGGCCGAGGATCAGGCGCCGTGCCTGGGCCAGCAGATGCTCCGGATAGCCGGGATGGTTGGGCAGGGGCTGGCCGGGTGGCACGTACACCGGCAAGGGGTCTCGACCCGGCGCATCCCCCAGCGGCACCACCACGGGATGGTGCAGACCCAGGTCATCCAGCCGTCGCCGCTCCGGCAACCAGTTGCCCGCCAGGATCGTCCCGCGCCCCTGCAGCAATCCACCGAGGCTCCTGAGGGGCCGCAGGGGTTGGCGTTCCCAGCTCCACTGCAACAGTCGGGGATCCACGACGGCCCAGCCCGTCCAGTCATCCCCGCCACTGTCGAGCCAGGCCTGCCAGGGCGCCGGCAGGGGCTGTTGATCCCGCAGCAGCAACCGCAGCGGTGCCTCGTCCTCAGGGGCGATGGCGAGGCGCTGGTCCCGGCCGAGGGGGCGGTTCAGCAGACGGCGGCTCAGGCGCTCGTGCAGGGTCAGCAGAGGCGCCGCCAGGCCCGGCCGCGCCAGGGCCAGGGCGTCCCAGTCCGGGGGATTGAGCCTCAGGCTCTGGGCTCCCCGCAGCATCGGCTCCAACTCCTCGGCTTCGGCGCAGACCAGTTGGTGGTCCCCCAGCTGACCGGTCCGCCACACCTGCACCAGTTCCGGCGGATCCAGAAGCCAGAGACCCGGGCCGGGGGGCGTCGTCGTTCCCTGCCACAGGGGACGGCCCAGCCCCGCCGCCGTCAGCTGGGGCCATTCCTGCCGCAGCAGCCGCTGGCGCAGGGCCTGGCTCGACAGCAGGGCCACCGGCTGGTCGCTGAGCGTCAGCGGCACCAGCAGGCTCAACAGCCATGGGCGATCGCCGGCCGAGCAAAGGGGGAAGAGGCTGTGGTCCTGGCGCCGCAGACTGCGGGCCACCAGACGGGTCAGCGTCAGGTGATGGGGCCAGGGGCTCCCCGCCGCGGCCTGCAGCAGCCGCTTGAGGCGGTCGTGGGCCTGGGCTTCCAGCATGGCCTGAACGAGATTCGGGGATCGTAATGAGGACTCCGGAGGCCACGGTGACAGAAGCAACAGCAGCGGCGACGCTCCGGACCCTGCTGGCGGGTCAGCCCGTGGGCATCGTCGGCCTCGGGCTCATGGGTGGCTCCCTCGGCCTCGATCTCCAGGCCCTGGGGCTGGTTGTGCACGGTCTGGTGCGCCGTGAGGCTGTGGCCGAGCGAGCCCTCGCCCGTGGCCTGGCCAGCCGGGTGGGCACGGATCCAAGCCTGCTCCAGGACTGCGGCCTGGTGGTGCTGGCCCTGCCCCTCGATCTGCTCCTGCAGCCTCCGCCCTCCCTGGTGGCCGCCCTGCCTCCCGGAGCCCTGGTGATGGACCTGGGGTCGGTCAAAGGCCCGGTGCTGGCGGCCCTGCAGCCCCGCCTGCCTCGGTTTGTCGCCTGCCATCCCATGGCCGGCACCGCCGAGGCCGGGGTGGACGCCGGTCTCGCGGGGCTTTATGCCGGCCGGCCCTGGGTCATTGCCCCCAGCGGGCAGGAGTCGCCGGGGGATCTGCTCCTGGCGGAAGCACTGGCCCGGGCTGTCGGGGCCGTGCCCGTGCGCTGCGAGGCCGGCGACCATGACCGGGCCGTGGCCCTGGTTTCCCACCTGCCGGTGCTGGTGAGTGCGGCCCTGCTGCTGGCCGCCGACCAGGGGGGAGCCCTGGGGCCGGACGGTTTCGCTGCCCTGCTGAGGCAGCTGGCCTCGAGTGGCTTCGCTGACACCACGCGGGTGGGTGGCGGCAATCCAGCCCTGGGGACGCTGATGGCCGAGAACAACCGCGCCAGCCTGCTCCAGGCCCTGGCCCTGTACCGCCGGCAGCTGGAGCGGCTCACCGCAGCGGTGGAGCAGCACGACTGGTCTGGGTTGAAGCAGGACCTCAATCGCAGTGCAGCGCTCCGTCCGGACTTTCTCTGAGGCCGCCTCGGAGACCGCACCGCCCCTTCCCCGTCTCGCGGTCAGCTCTCCAGCAGTTGCTGGACCACCAGTTCGGCCCCCTGGCTCACCCCCGCTGTGCCTTCCCCTGGATGCAGCGAATCTCCGCAGAGCCAGAGTCCAGGCAGCGGCGAACGGTGGGCGAGTCCGAAGGGACCGAAGCGGTCAGGGCTCTGGCCCAGGCCGCCGACGAAGCCCCAGGGGCGCCCGGTCCAGCGGGCAAAGGCCCTGGGCGTCGCCAGCTCCCGATGGCGCCACGCGGTGGCGGGAAGGCCCAGTCCCTGCTCGAGGGCGGCCACGATGCGACCTTCAAGGGCCTGTTTCCGCTCCAAGACCTGAGCGGCATCAAGGCTGAACCAGGGCCGCGCCGGGGTGAACAGGCTGGCGATCACCGTCGCCTGCCCCCGGGGAGCCCGCCCATCGCCTTCGCTGCTCACCGACAGGAACAGGGGGCCGGGATCCTCGACCGCGAGTTGATGGTGGCTGGCCCCGTCGGCGGGCAGGCCGCCACGGTCGACGGCTCCGTAGAGCACCACGGCCCCGGAAGGATCGCCGAAGCCCTCGATGCGCCGCCCCAGGGATGGCGGCAACTGGTCGGCCAGCAGGGAGGGAAGGGCCTGGGGGGGCAGGGTGCAGATCACCTGGTCCGCCGCGAGCTGTTCCGCTTCACCCCTGGGACCCTGGAGTTCAAGAATCCAGCCGCGGTTCGCCGGTCGCAGCCGCTGCACCCGCGTCTGCAGTCGCAGTTGGCCGCCCCAGCGCCGCAGCGCCTCCTCGAGGGCTTCGCTGAGGCGCTGCATTGATCCGTGAAGATGCCAGAGGCCCAGGGGGCTCTGGCCCATGGCGAGGGTTGTGGCGCCGTAGAGGGCAGCGGTGCGATCGGCCGGTAGCTGGGAATAGAGCCGCAGCTGCAGGTCAAGGAAGCGCCGCAGGCGGCCGCTCTCCCCACGCACGGTCCAGGACACCAGGTCGGCCACCGTGGCCCGCAGCAGCAGTGCGTTGCCCAGGCTGGCCGGGCCCAGGGCCCGGAGGATCCGCCCCAGGTCGGCGGGGCGACGTGGGGGGAGCGTCGGCAGTCTGCTGTTGAAGGCCCAGTTGCCCCGGTGCAGCTGATCGCAGAGGCTCCAGAACAGGTCGCTCTCGGGAAACTGCCGCAGCCGTTCCCGCTGCCAGGCCACCGGATCACGGTGCAGTTTCACGGGGGGCTGGCCATCGGCCAGATCGACGACACAGGCTGGATCAAGGGGCATGGCCTCCGGCAGGGGCTGCTCCAGCAGGTCGAACACCCGCCGATGGCTGCCGCCAGGCTCCAGGCCGGCCACCTGGGTGGCACCCACGTCAAAGGTCCAGGGGCCGCGGCGGAAGGTGCCGGCGCACCCCCCCGTCTGACGATGGGCCTCCAGCAGCACCACCCGCTGGCCATGGCGGGCCAGCAGAGCCGCCGCCGTGAGGCCGGCGATGCCGCCGCCGACGACGGCCACCGTTGGGGGCTGGTGGACCGGCTTCTGCACGGAAGCGTTGCTCTGGGACGGCCAGTCTGGAAGTTGCCGGGGCCAGACCGTGACAGTCGAGCAGGGGATTCCAGGGCTGGGGGATCGGCGTTGTTTCCTCAAGCGCCTGCCGATGGACCAGTGGTCGCGGCTGGAGGCGGAGCGCGAGGGGCTGCTGGCCCTAGGGCCCCAGGCCGGAGAGCTGGTGGTGCCGCAGCCCCTCACCCTCGTGGCCTGGCAGGGGCAGGCGGTGCTGGCGTTGGAGTGGCTGGATCTCGGCCGGGGGGAGGCGGCCCAGTGGGCCCGGCTGGGGGCTGGGCTGGCGGCATTGCACCGCCGATCGCCAGGCGTCGCCTTCGGCTGGGGCCATGACACCTGGATCGGGGGCGGCCGCCAGCGGGGGGGCTGGCATGACCACTGGGGGGAATTCTTCGTGCGCCGACGCCTGGGGGATCAGCTCGCCACCCTGGCGCGGTCAGGAGTTCGCGTCGAGGTCGATGGGGCCCAGTGGAGCCTGCTGGCCCAACGGCTCGTGGACCATGGCCCGACTCCCTGCCTGGTGCATGGAGATCTCTGGGCCGGTAATGCAGGGGTGCTGCGGGATGGAAGGCCGACGATCTACGACCCGGCGGTGTCTTACAGCGACCGGGAAGTGGATCTGGCCATGGCCCACCTGTTCGGCGGATTTCCCCCCGAATTCTTCAGCGGGTATGAGTCAGTGTGGCCACTGCCGCTGGGACACCAGCGACGACGGACGATCTATAACCTCTACCACCTGCTGAACCATGCCGTCCTGTTCGGGGGGAGCTACATCAGCACATCCACCAGGACCCTGGAGCGGATCCTGGCGGAACTCTGAGGGCGGACCCCAGGCAGGGCGCCGGCTTCAGCCGAGGTATTCGCCGCGGAACTTGTTGACCCGTTCGATGAACTGCTGGCGCTTGCTGCTGGTGGTGAGGTTGTTCCAGCTCCAGGTGCCGACCACCACGAGGCCGAGCAGCTCGAGCAGGCCAGGCACCACGGGCAGCAGATTGATGGTGTCCAGCACACCCTTGATCAGGATCTGGGCGACGATCACCGCGATGATCACCCCGAAGGCCTTGCCGGCACGTCCCACCTGGGACCAGTCCACGCCCTCCAGGGCACTGTTGACCTTGCCGAGGATTTCGCTGTAACGCTGTTTGAAGTCGGCGGCTGCGTCCTGCAGACCCTCGGGCGAGGTTGCCTCCTCCTGGACGTTGGTGTTCAGATCGGTGGGGTCGGACATGGAGCCGCTGATGGACGACAACTGCGCGCACGGTACCGACAACCGGCCAGACCCACCACGGCTGCTGGGCCTGGATGGGCATTGGCTGATGGTGCTTGACCGCGACCTGGATCGGATGCTTCCCCAGGAAGGCTGTGCCCTGCTGCTGGGGGAGCCCCTGGGACCGACGCGCTGGCGGCTGCGCTGGATCTGGCCATGTCTGAACAGCTGGACCCCCCCGGAGGAACGCCACCGTCGTTTCCTGATTGCCCCCGCCGAACTGGTGGCGGCCCAGCGCTGGGCCCGGGACCGTCACTGGCAGCTGCTGGGCAGTGCCCATGGCCATCCGGCCGCCGGTGCCGAGCCGTCGGCTTTTGACCTGTCGATGGCCTGGGAGGGATCACTGCTGCTGATCCGGGGCCAGGCCCCCGCCGGTCTGGGGGCCTGGCTTGCCCGGGGCGCCGGGGAACCGCCGCTGCCCGTGGCTTTGGGAGAGTAGGGAGAGACCGCGCCGCCCCCGGCCTGCCCATGCTTCCTCCCGACACCAGCGGCATCCAGCTGAGCCCGGATGAGATCGCCCGCTTCTCCCGCCATCTGATCCTTCCTGAGGTGGGTCTCGAGGGCCAGAAGCGCCTCAGGGCCTCATCGGTCCTTTGCGTGGGCACCGGCGGCCTTGGATCTCCGCTGTTGCTCTACCTGGCCGCGGCCGGCGTGGGGCGCATCGGCATCGTTGATTTCGATGTCGTCGACAGCAGCAATCTGCAGCGACAGATCATCCACGGCACCAGCTGGGTGGGCAAGCCGAAGATCGAGTCGGCCCGGGCCCGGATCCTCGAGATCAACCCCCACTGCCAGGTGGACCTCTACCCCACGGCCCTCTCCAGCGAGAACGCCCTCGACATCCTGCGCCCCTACGACGTCGTCTGCGACGGCACCGACAACTTCCCCACCCGGTACCTCGTCAACGACGCCTGTGTGCTGCTCGGGAAACCGAACGTGTACGGCTCGATCTTCCGCTTTGAGGGGCAGGCCACCGTCTTCAACCAGGACGCGGCCAGCCCCAATTACCGCGACCTGTTCCCGGAGCCGCCCCCGCCGGGCATGGTGCCCTCCTGTGCCGAGGGTGGTGTTGTCGGCGTGCTGCCGGGCCTCATCGGGGTGATTCAGGCCACCGAGACCGTCAAGCTGATCACCGGCATCGGCACCACCCTCAGCGGTCGGCTGCTGCTGTTCGACGCCCTGCGCATGACCTTCCGGGAACTGAAGCTGCGCCCCAGCCCCGATCGTCCCCGCATCGACGGGCTGATCGACTATCAGGAGTTCTGTGGGGTGGGGGGCACGGCTCCGGGCCAGGAGGAGGCCGGCAGTGTGGCCAGCATCCAGGTGCGCGATCTGGCCCAGCGGCTGGCCTCCGCTGGCGATGGTCTGGTGCTGCTGGATGTGCGCAACCCGCCGGAGGCCGAGATCGCCGTCATTCCGGGTGCGGTGCTGATTCCCCTTGATCAGATCGAGAACGGTCAGGCCATCGAGCGGATCCGCGACCTGGTGGTCGGCCGCGAGCTGTTCGTGCACTGCAAGCTCGGAGGCCGCAGTGCCAAGGCCCTGATCGCCCTGCGGCGCCATGGCATCGAGGGCACCAACGTCGCGGGGGGCATTGATGCCTGGAGCCAGGAGGTCGACCCCTCGGTGCCGCGCTACTGACCGCCGTGACCTCAGCGGTAGGGGGCGAGGCCGAAGCCTTCACCGGCGCTGCGGGATGCGGGGGACGCCTCCGGCCGCAGCAGGCGACCACAGCCCCCCGCGTTGGCGATCACGGCCTGGATCTGTTGCGGGGCGATGGCCCGGTACCAGTCCTGGGGCCAGCCCTGGCGCCGGGCTCGGCTGGCCACAAACTGATACGACTGCTGCTGGGTGGCGATCCCCTCGGCGTGCAGGCAGTACCCCAGGGCCAGATCCCTGGCGGGATCAGCCAGGGCGGCAGACGCTGTGGTCGCCATGAGCAGGGCGCCGGCGACGAGGGGAACCGTGGCAGAGGACAGGGGCATGGTGGTCATCCGCAGTAACGCTGAAGCAGTTGCAGCACCTGGGCGGGCTGGAGTTTGGCCGTGTAGCGGGCTTCGAGTTCCGACAACCTCTGGCCCGGGGGATAGGCACTGAGCGAGGCCAGTTCCTGGGGATGGGTGCGGGCCAGGGTGCGGGCCATCGAGGGCTGCAGCTCGGGATGGGTGATGGGGCCGCCCCGGCAGGCCTGCATGCGATGGGTGGCCTCATGGGCCAGGGTGTCCCAGACGGCGGCCGGGTCCCCATGGGCCCGGCAGATCACGATCCGGTCGCTGGGGGCGTGGTAGAGCCCCAGCACGTTGGGCAGGCGGCGGCAGTCGTCCTGCACGACCCTGAC